>JAZQLK010000253.1:0-1942 GCA_045542635.1 Eubacteriales bacterium | reverse complement strand
AGATCAAGGCTATGAAGAAGGTTTCGGGTGAATTAAAGCTTCTCTACTCCCAGTACAGAGAGCTTCGCTCCTTCGCTCAGTTCGGCTCCGACCTTGACGCCGACACGAAAAAGCGTCTTGCCCTCGGTGAAAGAATCGTTGAAATTCTCAAGCAGGACAGAAACTCTCCCATAAGAGCAGGCGCGCAGGTAGTTGTGGTTTACGCGGTTATTAACGGATATTTCGACTCCGTTCCCGTAAAGCAGGTTAAGGAATACGAAAAGCGTCTTTGTGAAAAGCTTGAGCACGAATATTCCTCCCTTCTTAACCGTCTTGAGGGCGGCTCCTACGAGAAGGAAGATATTGAGGAGATGAAAAAAGCCATCTCCGAAATTACGAGGTAATTATGGGAGCAGATATTAAAAGCCTACGTACCCGTATAAAAAGCGTCAGCTCCACCCTTCAGCTTACCAAGGCTATGGGTCTTGTGGCTTCCTCTAAAATACGCAAGGCGCAGCTTGTTCGCTCCCGCGCTCTTGAATACGCAAGCAGCGTTTCCTCAATAGTGGATCTTCTCACATCCTCAAAAGAGTGTGAAAAAAGCCCCTTTCTAAAGGAAAGTGAGGGTATTTCGAAAATTATAATCATCGCAGGCGACAGAGGTCTTGCGGGAGGCTATAACGCAAACGTTTTCCGCTTCGCCAAGGAATTTACCGAATGTGAGTTTCTCCCCGTCGGTAAAAAATCCTGCGAGAAATATTCCGCATCCGTAATTTCCTCGGAGCATTTTTCCCACTCCGACGCTATGGCTCTTTCAGAGGAGCTTTGCCGTGATTTCAAGGATGGAAAATACGCCCGTGTGGGTATTATATACACAAGGTACGTGTCTATGATCACCCAGACTCCCGAGATAAAATGGATACTCCCCCTCTCCAAGGGTGAAAAATCCGTAACGGGCGGAGCCATTTTCGAGCCCAACGAGGAAGCGATGCTGGAGCGCTCAGTTCCCCTCTACGTGGCGGGACATATTTACGCCTGCGTAAAGGAAAGCTTTGCCTGCGAGGTTGTGGCAAGACGAAGCGCAATGGACTCTGCGGGAAAGAACGCTGCCACAATGATAGACGAGCTTATGCTTAAATACAACCGCGCAAGACAGGGTACTATCACACAGGAGATTACCGAAATCGTCGCGGGAAGCGATGGCAATTCTCAATAAAAAATGCAAGTGAATAACAAGGTTTAATTTTGCGACACGAAGCCGCACTATATATTCTGCGAGTGAAGAGTGAAGAGTGAAGGTCAATTTTGCATTATTTATAACACCTCATCCACCGCTTTCGCGGTCCCCCTTCTCCCACTGGAGAAGGCATTATATAGGTTGATGTAAATTTTAATTCTGCATTCTGCATTCTGCACTCTGCATTCTGCATTCAACTCTGCATTCTGCACTCTGCATTCTGCATTCAACTCTGCATTCTGCATTCAATTAAAGGAGTTATATTATGGAAAAAATCAATATGGGCTACGTCAGCCAGGTAATGGGTCCTGTCGTTGACGTACGCTTCGATGACGGAAGACTTCCTGCAATATTTAACGCTCTTACAATAAAAAAGGGAGATAAGACTCTTACCGTCGAGGTTGCTCAGCATATCGGTGACAACGTTGTTCGTTGTATCGCTATGGCGTCAACAGACGGACTTAAGAGAGGTACTCCCGTAACCGACACGGGCGCTTCCATCAGCGTTCCCGTAGGACGTGACACCCTCGGCAGAATATTCAACGTTCTCGGCGACACCGTTGATAACGGTCCCCAGGTTGAAGCCGAGGAAAGATGGACTATTCACAGACACGCCCCCGCCTTTGACGAGCTTTCCACGTCAACGGAGATACTTGAAACGGGTATTAAGGTCATCGACCTTATCTGTCCTTATTCAAAGGGCGGTAAGATCGGTCTTTTCGGAGG
>JAZQLK010000252.1:0-13164 GCA_045542635.1 Eubacteriales bacterium | reverse complement strand
AAGCACTGTATTTGTGTCTACAAATAAAAAACACGGCATACCTCTTCTGAGGTATGCCGTGTTTTTTAAAACTATCCTTCAGCAGTGTACAACACCATTAAATCGAGTCTTTTTTGGCTAAGCTTTTATTCCGCGGAGATTATATAGTAGTATACGGGCTGGGCGCCGTTATAAAGCGTGATCTCGGCGTCTGTGCCTGCCAATTTTGCCTCGAATATGTCGGAAACAGTCTGCGCCTCTTCCTCGGTTACTCCCTCTCCGTAGTAAATGCTTATAAAGCTCTTACCGCTTTCCTTTACCTTATCCGCAAGAGCCTCGTACAATACGTTAAGATCCTTGCTTGAGCAAAGAAGCTTATCCTTATAAAGAGCGAGATAATCCCCCTCCTTGATATCCATATCGTCAAAGTTGGAGTTTCTTGCAGCGTATGTAATCTGCATAGTATCAACGCCTGCTATAATTTCCGTCATAGCCTCTCGATTAGCCTCCGCGTCAGCATCGGGATCAAAGCCAAGCATAGCCGTAAAGCCCTGGGGAATGGTCTTTGTGGGAATTACGATAACGTTCTTCTCCGTAAGCTCAGCCACCTGATTAGCGGTCATTATTATATTTTTGTTGTTGGGGAATATAAACACGTTTTCCGCCTCGACCTGCTCGCAAGCCTTAAAAAGATCCTCTGTTGAAGGATTCATTGTCTGTCCGCCGGAAACGATAACGTCAACTCCAAGCTCTGTAAACATTGCGTTTATTCCCTCTCCGTTAGCAACGGAAACGAAGCCGTATTTCTTAAGCTCCTTTTTTGGAGCCTCCTCAACAAGCTTATTCGTATGCTGAGTACGCATATTCTCTACCTTTACGGTTTCGTAAATACCGTACTTAAGAGCCTCTCCGAGAACTGCGTGAGGGTCATTAGTATGAACGTGAACCTTGATTATCTCTCCATCGTCAACAAGAACTATGCTGTCACCCATACCGTTAAGATAGGATTTCAAGGGTGATGAATCGCTGTCTCCGTCGTGCTTTCTTACTATAAACTCGGTACAGAAGCCAAAGGTAATATCCTCAGTCGCAAAGGATGAAAAATCCGCTCTTTCCTTGGATTCGGTCTTTATTTCCCCCTTGGGAGCGTAGCTTACGCTATCCTTGTTAAGAGCGTGAAGCATAGCCTGCATTACAAGGAGCCAGCCCTTTCCACCTGCGTCAACAACTCCTGCCTTTTCAAGCACGGGGTTCTGGTATACGGTATTTGCAAGAGCCTTTTCCGCCTCCTTAATAGCTGCGGAAAGCACGTATTCAAAGCTATTTTCCTCCTCTGCCGCCCTTACTGCCGCATCTGCGCAGCATCTTGCAACGGTAAGAATCGTTCCCTCCGCGGGACGGTCAACGGACTTGTATGCGGCTTCAACGCCGTGCTGAAGCGCCTTTGCCCAGGCGATACCGTCGCACTCCGTTGAATTTTCAAGACCCTTTGCAATTCCTCTGAAAAGCAAGCTGATAATTACGCCGGAATTACCTCTTGCGCCGTGAAGCATCGCCTTTGCGGTTTTAACCGCTACCTCCTCAATGGAGGCATCCTTATTTTTAAGAAGCTCCTCTGCCGCGTGACCTATTGTCATTGACATATTGGAGCCCGTATCTCCGTCGGGTACGGGGAAAACGTTAAGCTCGTTTATTTCTTCCTTGTTATCCTCAAGGCATTGAGCCGCATTTATTATAAGCTTGCGGTATTCCTCCGCATTTATCTTATTATGCTGTAAGCCTTCCACTGCCATAATCTCCTAACTCAATTATTTCTTTCATTACCGAAGAAGAACAGAGCCACGGTACCGGGGCCTGTATGCGCTCCAATGGTAGAGCCTATATAGTTAATTACAACCTTACCCTTAAGGCTCGGGAAATATTCCTCCACAAGGTCCGCGACAGCGCGGGCATCCTCGTAGCAATCAGAATGTGTCATAAAGCACTTCCCGTTATATTCTTTACCGTTATCTGCATTTTCAACCATTTTATTGAAAATTGCCTTTATAACGTTGCTCTTTCCTCTGATCTTCTCTCTCGGGATAAGCTTTCCGTTATTGTCAACGTTTAGAAGAGGACAGATTTTAAGCATGGTTCCAAACCAGCCTGCGGCTTTTGAAATTCTTCCGCCCTTAACGTAGAAGGAAAGGTCCGTTGAGAAGAACCAATGATGAACCCTTAATCTGTTTTCAATGGCCCAGGTATAAAGCTCGTCAATGGTCATTCCGCTATCGCGTTTTTCCGCCATAGCGTCCACAAAAAGTCCGAAGCCTGCTGATGCCGCCAAGGAATCCACAACGTAGATTTTTCTGTTGGGAAATTCCGCTCTTAAATCCTCAGCCGCAAGACGGGCGGAGTTGCAAGAGCCTGAAAGTCCTGATGACAGGGATACGTGAATAAGATCCTTTCCGCTTTCAAGAACGGAACGAAAAAATTCACCGTACATATCAACACTGATAAGAGAGGTCTTTGTGTCAGCCCCATCCCTCATAGCCTGATAAAAATCCTTATAAGACATTGTTTTTCCAAGATCGTCTATATAATCCTTTCCTCCAAGATTGTAGTTGAAGTAAAGGCATTTAACTCCTATTTTTTCAAAATGCTCAGCGCTTATGTCCGCAGGGGAGCAAGCGCTTATAACGTATTCACTCATATCTAAAATCCTTTCAAGCAAATTTACATAATAATTTTACCACGCATATATGAAATAATCTATCTACACAGTAAAAATTTCAATCTACTCTGTATTTTTCATAAGTAGAGTGAAAAAAAGCCACTCTACAAAACGTAGAGTGGCGGGGGAAGTGTCGATAATTTCAATAAAATCACTTATTTTCGTTAATATCAAGCTTTTCCTTGTGAGTAAACTTGATGGTAATTTTCATCCTAAGGCAAAGGAACAAAATAGCCTCTGCCGGGATTATAAGAAGGAAAATCATCCAGTTAGTGTATACTCCAACGGCAAAATATACTGTCAACAGTATGCCGATGATTATAGCCGAAATGGTAAAAAACGCTCCCTTACCCTTGCTCCAGGTAAAGCTGAATACGGTGGTTACTATTCCAACGACGGGTATTGCGTAAATAAATATCTGCCATACGTATTTTTTTATAGCAATGGCAAGTCCCACAAAAACTATAAGAGCTACGGTCCACACCGCTATGGTGGCTATGTTCATTATTATTCTTCTGTTTCGCTTAACGGGCCTTGTATCAACCTTCTTATCCTGTTCGGAATGCTCCGTCATAATATAATCGGCGTTAACACCGAATAGGGCGCAAAGCTTCTGTATTACGTATAAATCGGGAAGTCCTTCTCCTCTTTCCCATTTGGAAATAGCCTTATCCGAATAATTCAGCTTTTCTCCAAGCTCGTACTGTGTAAGATGATTAACGGTGCGAAGATAAAATATATTCTGACCTACAACAGATTTCAAATCCTTATTCTCCACGTGAGCGCCCTCCTTCCCTTGAATGGCTTTTCTTTACATCATTTTACCACAAAATTGTTTCTTAGTCAAGATTATATTATCGACAATATATTATTATTTTTAAATATATGAAAAGACAGACTGTATTGTGACAGTCTGTCTTTTTTATAGCTTTAATCAGTTGAACCAAGCGGATGCGTCCATACCGAGAATGTTTGCAACAGCGTCGAGCTTCTCCTTAAGAGCCTCGTCCTCTGCGCCGCCTGTGGAATTATTTTCGAAATAATCCTTGATTGCGCCTTCTGCAACTGCCTTGTCGTCCTCGGAAAGGGAGTCTGCGATACCGTAGGGGTCCTCTACCTTTTCGTCATTTTCACCCTTACTTGCTCCGATTACCGCATTTGAAATGATTTCAGAGGAAAGTACTGTGTCAACAAGCTCGTCAGCGGTCATACCGGTTACGGAATCACCCTCCTCGCCGAATATCTTATCAACGTCTACGTTGCTGCCTTCGGATGTAATATCCTGCATTACGCCAACGATGGTTGAAATTGCTTCAACCTCCTTCTCTACCTGCTCCTCCGTCATATTTTCTGTAGCAGAAGCAATACCGTCGATTACGGAGTTGATGGTGTTGGACATAGTGTCTGCTTCGTCCTCCGACATACCGAAGTCCTTAAGAGTATCGGTTGTAATTACGGATTTCAAGGTATCAGCAGCCTCGGGGCTCATTTCGGTAATCATAAACTTAAGAGCCTCCTCGTAGTTATCCTCGTTAATGCCCTCCTTACTCAAGGAAATTGCCATAACCGCAAGCTTCTGTGCGGATACGAGAATATTTTCAAACTTAGTGCTCTTATCTGTAAGCTTTGCAATAAGGTCATCGGAAACGAAGCCAAGGTCGGATACCATTTCGGAATTAAGAAGTACTGTAAGAATGTACTCGCTTGAGTTACCGAGAAGCGCGGTATTTCTCAGCATATCGATAGCCGCGCCGAGAGATCCGAGATCCGCGTGAAGAATAAACGCGTTTTCATCGGAGCTGTCAAGATTTTCCGTAGACTCCATAAAGTCAAGAACCTTTTCAATAACGCCGGCAATAGCGGCAGCGTCTGCTCTTATCTGAGCCTCAGTCAAGGTATTTACGTCCACGGAATCCGGCTTGGGTGTGGTGTCACCCTCGTCCGCAAAATTCTCTCCGATAATGCTAACGAGTAAGTCGGGAATGTAACCTATAATAGGTCTGATTCTTACGTTCTTGTATGCTTCTGCAAATATGGACTCAAGAAGCTCTGCATTTGTAGCAAGCTTAAGGGCATCGGGCTCTTCCTTGGCAAGCTCTGTAAATACACCCTCGTCAATGCAGATTTCCATAAGATTTGCAATAGTACTGAAGTCCTCTTTGATGCTTTCGGAGCTTGTTTCCTTAAAGGATTCAAGTACGCCGTCGAAAAGGTCCTGATAGTCCTCGCCTACGTCGATCTTCTCCATACCGAAGGCATCCTCGCCGTTTAACCACTTTGTGGAAACGTAGGAAAGAACCTCGGATGCAACGAGGGGAATAAATTCGCCTTCATTAAGGATCGATTTAATATTTTCAATACTGTTTTTCTGCTTATCACCGAAGCTTGCAGGCTCCTCCTCGGCAATTACAAGCACGTTAGCGTAAAGCTTCGCAAAGCCGTCAACCTCCTTGGTTACGGAAATCTTCACGGAATCCACCTTTTTGGTTGTAAGGCTATTGAATACAAGCTTACCGCCCATTCCGTCCACAACCTTGATTGCAGGACTGTTTCTTATGGGATTTACAAAATCGTCCATTATTCCCTTAAGCTCGGCTACGGAGCTATCGCTATCCACGTCGGATGAGGAAGCAAGCTGAGCCTCGCCCTCCGTTGCGGTTATAACCGTGTCAAGAGTGCCTCCGACAAAGGTTACGTATCCAACAATGGGGATAAGAAGGATAAACATAAACAAAGCGTTTCTTAAGCCGCCCACAAGTCCGCCTAAAAGACGGTTGCCGCCTCTGTAATTTGGGCCTCCGTTCTTACCGACAACGATTCTTTCAATAATGAGCTTGGGTATCTTTATAATAATTCCCAAAAGTATGTGAACGAGTATGAATACAACAGGAGTGATAAGAGCCGCGGGAATAGCGAGAATCGCGCTTACAATCTCAGGATTTTCAATTCCCTGCTCAATGTATTCCATCAAGCTGTTAACCGTATCGCTGCCTAAAACGCCCTCGAGTGAAACCAAAATCTCCTTCATCTTTTCCAGATCCACAAAAACGTTCGTAATGCTCTTTGCCACGATAATTGAAATTATAAGGCAAAGAATAGCAAAACCTAAATCCATAAGGGATTTCCAAAGTCCCTTACGTAAGCCTCTTAAAAATCCGAATAGGAACATAATTCCCAAAAGTCCGAATATTCCAAGGGTTGTAATAGAGCCTATATCCATTGTAATTCTCCTTTAACTATATTTTATTAAACTCAATAACCGCCTCAAAGGTATCAACGCCCTCAGGTAAGGTGTAATCTATACAGTAAACCTTTTCAGTTGTATTGGATGTATGACAAGGTGCATCAACCACCGTAATCTTGGGCGCAATTTTTTCCGTGGGTCTTAGCTTAACACCGCATACAATAACGGATGAGTGCCATACCGTGGGCTTATGACGGGTTACAAAGCGCTCCGTAATAGGCGTTCCCTTATCCGTATCGTAGCGGTCTGTCAAGGTGATTTTTTCTTCCTCAAGCACGAAGCTGCGCTCAATCCTTCTTACAGAGTCAAGTCCGTACGCGTTTGCGAATTCATATTTTGCGGTCTTTGTAGCCTCATCGTAATCTATAATTACTCTTTCTCTCTTCTCTCCATCCTGGGGCTTATCGCCGAAGTACGGAACGTTATGGGACCAGGATGAGGGATGGAAGAAGGTATATCTCTTCTCTCCGTGGTAATCCTGTGAATATGCGCCGGAGCCAAGGTCTACGAATACCTGCTTATTCTTATGTGAAAGAATGAATGAGCCGACATCGTTATGGTTGTGGGACTCGCCGTTGGTTCCGCCCTTAAGAGCAATGCCGTAATGCTCGCCGCGCTTGATAAACCAGCCTGTGTCCGTAAGATTATAAATAGCGGGCTTAAGCTTATCGTCAGCAGTATATTCCTTCTTGTAGTAAAGAATGCTTCTTAAGGAAAACGCAAGATGCTGATAAGCCATTATTGTACCCTGCTCGGAGGGGAGCTTATCAATATCCTCGCCGTAAACATCACGGAGAAGATGGGGGAGACCTATCCAGTAGCCCTCCTTAAGGTTACAGTCAGAGAAGGTAACCATTGTATGAGTATCCATAAAGGTCTTCTGCACGAATTCCGCAATAGCCTTTACCTTGGGAAGCTTAAAGAGGTCATCCTCTCCGTTGGTGAACTCCTTAAGCAGAGATGCGTAAATTACAAAGAAGCCGAAGCCGAAGCCCCAATATGCAGTACCTTCAACGCATACGCCGTCATCAGCGTAGGGCGCAAGGTAGCAGTCAACACTCTTTCTCAAGCGGTCCTTATTTGCAAGGAATACGTCGGGCGCCTCGTACATAAGAGTACCGCCCACAGCACCTGTACAAACCGCATTCCAGTTGTTATCGTGCTTTTCCCAGAAGAATCTTTTATTTATATAAGGATCGATAATTCTTCGTCTTATCTGATCCGACATTCTGTCCTGTACAAGCTTGGGAAGTCTGTCCGCCATAAGGTGCTTTATCTCCGCTAGTGAAAATCCTATTGACGAAGCGTAAATATCAATAAGAGCGGGGTCATACTCCTCGGGAGTAGTGTTATAATAGCTGTTATGGTGTCCGAGAGGGGACCATGAATACTCTCCGCAGTACACCCAGATGATCTCGATAAGATTATTAAAATACTCATCGTTGTCATAGTAGATCATTGCCATAAGAGCGGCAGACTGAAGCTGGAAGAGCTGTCTGTACCAGATATTACCCTGATCTCCCTTACCGAAATACGTAGCGTAGGTCATAATCTGAGGCTTCTCCTCAAATGCCCAATCATATTTTTCCTTTATTTCCTTGCGGTGTCTTGCAAAATCATCGCTTTCGCGCACGTAATCCCAAAATTTTTTATCCTTTGCAAAATCAAGCATAGTATTTTCCTCCGTTGGAATTTCTATACTATGATTGTAGCACACTAAACAATGTAATTCAATATAATATTAAAAATTCGTGCAAAATAAACTAAATATCTTGATGTAAGATCAGAACATAGTCTTAAAATGCTTGGATTTGGACAATTTAAACTTTTTAGAAATTTTCGCATAATTATCTACGATTGACAGATAATAGAAGTACGATTTCAAATTCAAGGAGATTTTGTTATATGAAAGCAACGGGAATTGTAAGAAGAATTGACGACCTCGGCAGGGTCGTTATACCTAAAGAGATAAGAAGAGTTTTCAGAATAAGAGAGGGCGACGCCCTTGAGATATTTACAAGCCGGGAGGGAGAGGTTATTTTCAAAAAGTATTCTCCCGTGGGGGAAATGTCCTCCTTCGCCAACCAGTACGTTGAGACACTCCATAAAATATGCCAGATGTCGGTGGTTATTACAGATCGCGACAGTGTTATTGCCTGCGCGGGTGTTTCCAAAAAAGAGTATCTTGAAAAGAAGCTTAACGAGGATTTTGACACAATAATGGATAACCGTTCCCTTTTTTCCGCAATCGGCAACGGTAAGACCGTAACTGTTGTTGACGGAGCTGCCGGCTACGTTAAGTACGCTATGCCCATTGTTACCGAGGGTGACGTTGTGGGATGCATAGCGTCAATCGTCACCGACGGGGACAGCCGTGTAACGGATGAATCGGAGGCAAAGCTAATACAGACCGCCGCATCCTTCCTCGGCAAGCAGTACGAGAGCTGAATTTTAAGGAGCGGCGCAACGCCGAGCGGCAAAAACGCCACCCTGTGTATGATTTTTACGAGATTATGCAAAAAACCGACTGACTATAGTCGGTTTTTTGTATTTTGATATTGATTTAAAATTCCTTTTATGATAAACTTAAAAAGTCAAGGATACCTCGGTAAATGCCCTCGGCAAAAAGCCCGGGCTCATTTGCCATAAGGTTGGCATCACGGGTATTGGAAATAAAGCCAAGCTCCACAAGAACGGCGGGCATATTCGTTTTTCTTAAAACGTACAGACCGGGACGGAGCTTTACTCCCCTATTGCGAAGTCCTGTGATATTTGTTACCTCCCGCAGTATATCCTCGGCAAGCTCCGATGATACCGATGGAGATGAATACACAAGAACCTCCGTGCCGTTTACAGATGATGAGGTTGATGCGTTCGTATGGATGCTTATAAAATAGTCCGCTCCCCAGGAGTTTGCTTCGTCAACTCTGGCTCTTAGGCTTGATGAGTTTGTTGTACCGAGCTGCGTATTCGGCGTAGGTCTTGACAGTCTTACGTCAAAGCTTCCGTTTGCACGAAGAAGGTCCGCAAGTATGGCCCCCACATCGTATGTAATATCCTGTTCTCTGTACCCGTTGCCCTCCGCCCCCGCATTGGGACTTTCGGGATTATGTCCCTGATCAATGTAAATTTTAATAGCCATAAATTCTCCCCTTTCTTTTATATATTATGTTGCATTTCAAAAGAGGTTAATATGAAGGAATTCAAAGATATTCAAAGAATCTTAAGTCACGTAAGAAAAGCCGTTGAGGAATACTCTATGATTGAGGACGGCGACAAAATTGCCGTGGGTATTTCCGGAGGTAAGGATTCCCTTACTCTGCTCTGCGCCCTTGCCCATCTGCGTATTTTTCTGAAAAAGGAATTTTCAATAGTAGCGGTTACCATTGATATGGGCTTTGAGAATTCCGATTTTTCAAGCATAGCGAGGCTTTGCGAGGATTTAGAGGTAGAATACAAGGTGATCCCCACCCAGATATATGAAATTATCTTTAACGTGAGAAAGGAGAAAAATCCCTGCTCTCTTTGCGCCAGAATGCGCAGAGGCGCTCTTCACGATGCCTCAAAGGAGCTTAGATGCAATAAAATCGCCCTCGGTCACCATTTTGATGACGTTGCGGAAACCTTTATGCTCAACCTTTTCTTCGAGGGCAGAATCGGCGCCTTCTCCCCCGTTACTTACCTTTCAAGAAAGGATCTGACTCTTATTCGCCCTCTTATCTACACTCGCGAAAAGGAAATTAAGTCCTTCTCAAATAAAGAGCAGCTACCCGTTACCAAAAGCCCCTGCCCCGCTGACGGACATACGGAAAGAGCCAGAATGAAGGACTATTTGGCGGTGTTTGACAAGGAGCATCCCGGACTTTACAACAGAATAGTCGGTGCAATTCAGCGCGGCGAGGTTGACGGCTTCCACGAGGACAGGATCGACCAAGCGGAAAAGCTGAGAAGGAAAAACGAAAGCAAATAAAACAAAAAGTCGGATTTTTTCAAATCCGACTTTTATTTTTTATTTACCGCTCTTTGAGCTTTTGGTCCAGTAGAGTCTTCTGCGTCTTACCTTACGAACGTATAAGAATACGACAAAGCCTGTAATACCAAGGGCAATTACGCCGCTTATAATGTAAATTCCGCCGTTGAAGGAAGATGAATCAACCTTAAGCTCCTCCCAAAGATTGTTAAGAAGCGCAAGCTTATCCGCAGGAAGATTTCTGTAGGCGTAGCCCGAGAACAAGGTCTGAATATTTTCTTCAATATCGGGGTCGTAAATTACGTAATAGTCCTCGCCAAGATATTCCTTGTATTCGGGGTTGTCGGTTACAAGGCTATTGGGCGAGCCGTAATAAATGTACTCCGCATTTGCGGTAGCGGGCTCCTCGAAAAGCATAAAGTTAATATACGCTTCAGCGTGCTTCTTGCTTTCGCCCTCAACTCCTGTGGGGATACACATAGCATCGGCAAAAATGTTTGTGGCAAATTCTCCGTCGCTGTTCTTGGGATAATAGAAGGCAAGATTCTCGTTATTGTAGATCATTGTGAGCGCGTCACCTGCGTAATAAGCGCCTATCCAAGCCTCCTCGGATTCGAGCTTATTGTATATCTCATCCATAACGTAGCTCTGTACCATGGGCTTCTGTGTCTTAAGCTCGTTAAGAGCTGTTCTCCACTCTGCCTCCGTTGCGTTATTCACGCCGATACCAAGCTTGTACATAGCGGAGCCAAAGGCGTCTCTTGCATTATTAAACTGAAGGATATGACCGCTGTATTTCTCGTTCCAGAGAAGCTCCCAGCCACCGATATCCGCCTCGTCAACGTACTTTGTATTGTAAATAATACCGACGATGCCGTAGGTGTACATTACGGAATAGGTTTCCTCCCCGTTATCATAGAAGGGCTTCTTGAACTGGTCCTTGATATACTGATAATTAGGTATGTTGTTAAGGTCAAGGGGCTGAATAAGTCCCTCATTCTTAAGACGCTCAACCATATAGTCGGAGGGAACGATCACGTCATAGCCGCCGACTCCGCTCTTCATCTTGGCGTACAGATCCTCGTTACTGGTAAAGGTGGTATAGTTGACCTGTACCTTTACCTTATGTCCCTTCTCCTCCGTCAGCAGCTTGGAATAATATTCCTCAAATGCTCCGTTGGAATCGTAGGAATCGTTGCTTCCGTCGGAAATGTATTCACCCCAGTTGTATACGTTTACAACCACGGTTTCCGCAGTAGCGGTGGAAATAAACACGGCGCCCGTAATAACGGCGATAGCCGCAAAGGTTGATGCAATAACTATTCTTCTCGTCTTCTTCTGCTTGAGCGTAACAGGCTTTTTATCCTTAACTCCGTTGGAGTTGCCTGTAAAGTTCGAAATAAGAAGAAGTACAAGAATCGAAAGGAATATAAGGGCTGACAAAGCGTACATATCGGGTGTTACCCTCTTCTTTGTCATTGAATATATTCTTATGGGCAGAGTTTCAAATCCGCTTCCTATAGTGAAATAGCTGATTATAAAATCGTCTATTGAAAGGGTGAACGCCATAATAAATCCGGAAATTACACCTGAAATGATCTGGGGCATTTCAACCTTATAGAAGGACTGAAAGGGTGTACAGCCAAGGTCGAGGGCCGCCTCGGGTAAATGCCTGTCCATCTGCTTAAACTTAGGCATAACGGAAAGCACAACGTAAGGAATATTGAAGGTTACGTGAGCAATAAGCACCGTGCCGAAGCCAAGGGTTGATGAGGTATTTATCATTCTTCCCACGAAAACGAACAAGAGCATCATAGAAATACCCACAACGATCTCGGGGTTCATCATAGGAATATTATTTACCGTAAGAATTGCATTCTTAACGTGCTTGTTCTTCATACGGCTGACACCGTATGCCGCAAGAGTACCGATAACCGTAGCTATAACCGCTGAAAGAATAGCTAAAATCAAGGTATTACGGAGAGCAAGAAGGGTCGCTCCGTCGTTAAACAGCTCTTTGTACCACTTGAAGGAAAATCCCGCCAAGGAGTTTGTGCTGTTTGAGGAGTTAAAGGAAAACAGTATGAGTACCGCAATCGGAAGGTACAAAAAGATGAATATAAGGGCGGTGTAGATCTTACTTGTCTTTTTCATATAATCACACCTCCGTCATCATCAGCGTATTTGTTCATTACCGTCATACTAACGATAATGATAAGCATAAGAACGAAGGACATAGACGCGCCGAGATTGTAATTGTACGCCGTCTGGAACTGTCTTTCAATGGTATCGCCAATGAGGTCGAAATTACCGCCGCCAAGCTTCTGTGAAATGTAGAAGGTACTGATGGAGGGAACGAATACCATAGTAATACCGGAAATAATACCGGGTACGCTCAAGGGGAATACTACCTTGGTAATTACCGTAAAGGGATTTGAGCCAAGGTCGGCCGCCGCCTCAAGAAGTCTGTTATCCACCTTGGACAAAACGGAATGAATGGGGATTATCATATAAGGCAGATAATTGTATACCATACCGAGAATAACCGCCCCCGCAGTATTTATCATATGAACGGGACCAAGTCCGAAAAGTCCTAAAAAGGTGTTGATAATGCCCGTATCCTCAAGAAGAGCCATCCAAGAATAGGTTCTGATAAGGAAGTTCATCCACATAGGAAGCATTACGAGCATAATAAGGATTTTCTGCGTTTTAGGCTTAGCCTTTGCAATAAAATACGCGATGGGGTACGCTATAACGAGGCAAAGCACCGTTGCCAAAAAGGCAAAGCATACGGAGCGCATAAATATTTCAAGGTAGCTTGCCTGGAAAAGCTCTCCAAAATTGCTGAAGGTAAAATTACCCTCCTTATCCGTAAACGCGTAGTACATTACGAAGATAAGGGGCGCAATAATGAACAGAACCGACCAGACGATATGAGGGGACGCAGCCGCCTTCTGAATCAGTGATTTCTTATTCATTATCTTTATTCTTCCTCCTCAGTAACATCGGAAAGATGCTCAAGCTCGTCGCTGAAGGATGAGTAGTCTCCAAACATTCCCGAGAATTCGGACTTTTTCATAATATGTATAGCGTCAGGCTCTACATATATACCGATCTTCTGTGTTGGGGCAACGTAGTCTGTGGACTGTATCATCCACTTGAATTTATTGATAGTAACGATTATCTCGTAGTGTACTCCCTTAAAGGTTACGGAGTCTACAACACCGCAAAGCATACCCTTCTCCACGGGAACAACAT
>JAZQLK010000251.1:0-5810 GCA_045542635.1 Eubacteriales bacterium | reverse complement strand
GGAAAATCCTCAAGCAAGCATACGTTTCCTCTGTTGATGGGAGGCGCGTAAAGCATATGTACGGCATAGAAGCATTCGCTTTCGCTCTTTCTTACTCTAACTCTTGCGCAGGAGGGATAATAGCTAAACTCAATATTCTTTTCGTAAACCTCCAAAACCGCCTTTTTGATATATCTTTCAAGAATATAGTTACCGGAATTGTTGTACGCCGCGAAAATGGGATGAGCAAGATAAATTACCTTACCGTTTTTAACAAGGGCGGGATATTCTGCCGCCTCCTCCTTAAAGGGAGTATTCTTATGACCGCAGAAATGACGGAAGGTACGGTTGAAATAGGGCTCGTAAACCTTGGCAAGCACCTCTCCCTCACACTCGGCAACGTAAGCCTTGGTGTAGGAAAGGAATGGCGTAGTAATTTCCTCCATATTGCAGGAGATATAGTCAAGGTCATATTCGGAGGGGAATTTAATATCAATGCCGATCTCCTTAAAGCCGCTGCTTCCGCTGACAACAATCGCTCCGCCCTTTTCAATATAGTCACATATTGCTTTTTTATCGTCGCAAGAAAGCTTTACGCAATCCGGAAGAATAATACATTTATATTTTGAAATATCATCACCGGACTCTATAACGTCGAATTCAAGATGCATAAGCTGAATAATTTTGGAAGCGCCCATATCGGAATCGTAATTATGGCTCATCCAGATACCGATGTCCGTATACGCCTTAGTGTTCTCGGAATACTTCTCTATTTTTTCGGTATAATCAAAGGCATATCCTATAATAGCGTAGGTGCTGTCATCAAGCTTGCCAAGGGGATGCAAATGGTCGCCTACGGAAATTGAAGCACCAATACTTACCATATCGGCGCACTCGTATTTAAGAGCATCCTTGTTCTTAAATCCGCCGAATTCGCCCCAGGCGTGATGGAATTTTCCCGTCATACCCCAGAACTTCTTACCGTACTTTTCAAAGAATTTAGCGCGGAGGGGCATAAGGTCATATCCGCCCCAAGCCGTAGGAAGGTCCTCAAGCTCGTAGTGTGTCTGGTAGGGATGGTACTCGGGTCTGTTCTGGTCTGCTCCGCCGTTATAAAATACGGGAGCGCCGGGGGTATACTGATGAACTATGCCCGTAAGCTCCTTCATAAGCTCGATACGCTTTATTCTGTAATATTTCTGCGCATCCGCATAGCTGTCGGGATCAAGACCCATTTCTCTCATACCTGCCTTACAGCTTTCGCAAGCGCAGGCATCTCTCATAAAGCAAATATCATAGAATACGCCGTCTTTCGTATCAAATTGCTGACACACCTCGTGAGTGATGTCAATAAGATGCTGCTTATATCCGCCTACGGGACAAAGAGTCGTCCAAGTACAGTCGGAAACAGGCGTATCAAGATTGTCGCTTGGGCGTGTACCGAAATATATAGGCTCCTTTTTCCAGAAGTCAATATGGTGCCATTCGGGATGCTCATCAGCATCAAGCTTGCTCCAGCCCATAGTAATGTAAATGGGAGCCTCCGCTCCTGCATCGTGAATTGCTTCTATCTGCTCCTTAAGAAGATTGAACTTAAGACCGGGATGAACCGTTCCTACCTTCGTAGGATAATAGCAATATCCGTGATGGCATTTTGCAAACACCGTCATCAAGTCAATTTTTGCTTCCTTGACTGCTTTTGTAAATTCAGCCTTGTTGAATTTTGTGCCTATTCCGTCAATTGCGGGGCTTGTGTGAAAGTCGAGATGTATGCACCTCATAATCTACCTCCGATTACTGATTTAATATTCTGAAAACGTACTGTACGTCGCTTATGCCGTAAAATCCGTCATAAACGCTTCTCACGGCGCCGTATCTGCCTCGGCGACCCGTTGTATCATAGTACTGTCCCGTTTGAAATCTGATGTTGCCTGTATTACCGTCCTTAATTTCCACGGTAATATTTGAAAGCTGATAACGCTCGTAGCTTACAAGCTTTTGCTGTGAATTGTCATATAAAATATATACTCTTTTATCAGTTATAGCGTACACCGCGTTATTTCTGTTTTTTAAGGTCTTGTAAGGTAAAACAAAAACCAAAAAAATACCTACGGCAATAAAAGGAATACCAAAAAGCGGAAAAATAACTCCGAAGGGGCCTCCCGACGACGCGGATGCTGCCATGGTAGTCCAGAATATAGCGAACGCTAAAAAGGGTATTCCGAACAAAAACGTTGGAGTCTCCCTGATGCTGAAGCGTTGCTTTCCCGCAGGCGCGCCGCACCACAATATGCTTTCGTCATAGGAAATGTACGGTGTTATCCTTGACGAGGGATTATATGACGTATTTCCGTTATCCATACTCTCCTCCTTTTTTATTAACTAATGTTATTTTATCATATAAGAAGCATAAATGCAAGTAAAATACATTGACTGTACGGGCTTTTAATGGTATAATTTTAAAAAAGGGGGGATGAAAATGAGTATTGCAATAATTAGCGGCGCATCAAGAGGCATCGGCAGAGCCATTGCAACGGAGCTTGATAAGGAAGGCATTGATGAAATGTGGTTTATCAACCGCAGCTACGAGGATGATTATGATTTCAAAACACCCGTAAGACATTTCCCTCTTGACCTTTCATCCCCGTCCTTTACGAAAACCATTAAATCCGCCCTTTCGGATGGCGGATGTGAAATAAAGTATCTCGTTTGCTCTGCGGGAGTGGGATATATGGGAAAATTAGAGGAGCTTTCCGAAAAGGAAATCGAAAATATAATAAATTTAAACTGTATAGCACTGTCCCTTCTTACTAAAATATGTATTCCTTATATGGAAAAAGGGGGAAAAATACTTGAAATTGCGTCGGGAGCGGGATTTTCACCACAGCCCTCATTCTCTGCCTACGCCGCCTCAAAATCCTACGTTATAAGTCTTTCAAGAGCCTTAAGAAAAGAGCTTAAACCAAGAAAAATAGGCGTTACCGCCGTTTGCCCCGGCCCCGTTGACACGGACTTTTTTAAGGAGCTTAACCCACCTGAATACAAGAAAAAATACGCAATATCCGCAGAAAAGGTGGCAAAAAAATCTATAAAATGCGCAAAGAATAATAAAGCGATTTGCTCCCCGTCCCTCTCAATAAAGCTTGTTCACTTGGCATCAAAGCTTCTTCCAACGTCGCTTATCCTTAGGTTTTATAATTAAAAGCTCATTTTTATTTATACCATATCAAAAAGCGAGGAATTTTATCCTCGCTTTTGCTTTATAAGTGATAACGAAGCACCTCGTTAAGGCTTTTCTCCGAGGTTATAATCTGTCTTGCGATATTTTTGCTTTCCTCCGAGGCGTTTTTATACTGATTCAAATATTTTGACAAGGATTTGACTCCCATATTGCAGCCGTCCGTCATAACGTCGGCAACCGTTTGCTCACTGTTGTTAAAAAGGAGCTTTCCTCTTATTTTCATATCGCTCATTACCCTTGCCATAGCGTGGGGCTCCTTTGTTTCCGCCTTGTAAGCAAGAAGCATTTTATGAGTTCTGTCCCCAAGCTCCGCGTGCTGATCCTTGCATTTATTAAGACTGCTCTTCAACTCGCTGTTCTTAACGTATGGCATCACTCTTGAAATTGAGGATACACCCATTTTAACTCCTGCATTACATTCCTTAAGCAGCTTTACCGTATCGTTCATAAATACCTCCAAAAATTTTATATACCTATTATTGCCAAAAGAAAAAAATACCAACCGAAATTACGGTTGGTATTTTTTGGTATTTAATAGATCAATAAAGTGTCTTGGGATATGTGCCGTTAGCCTGGAGCTTCAAGAACTCTTCCTTAACTGCGTACTTATCCTCGCCGTATGTAACTCCAAACCATTTATCGTTGGTAGGGAGAACCTTAACGGACGCCTTGCCGCTTTCAACAAGTCCGCCGATTACGGAGGGCAAAAGATATTCGCCCTTAAGCTGGTTAAGGTTGGGATTGGAGAGAAATTCTACAAAGCCACCCTCTAAAACGTCAATAAAGTCGGGAGTAAGACCCCACATATTCATAGAAACGAAAGCTTCGGGATCGAGGGGAGAAACCTCTCCGTCCTTAGCTACGCCTGCGCCTGTTGCGGTCTTAACGATATCGGAGGTTTCAACTACCTTTGTAAGATAGTTGTCAGCGTTTACCTCGCATACGCCACGGGTAACTCCACCGTTATCGCTCAAGGTGTTCTTAAGAATAAAGCCTGCCATACAGAAATTGTACTGAGCCATTTCTGCCTGATCGTTTACGAGGAACTCGTGAACTGTCTTGAACGCTTCCTTACCGTAGTAGTCGTCTGCGTTAATTACCATAAAGGGCTCTGTTACAATACCCTTTGTAGCAAGAACAGCCTGACCTGTACCCCAAGGCTTCTTTCTTTCGGGAGGATTTGTAAAGCCCGCGGGAAGATCGTCGATATTCTGATATGCGTAAGCAACCTCGCAAATGCCGGATATCTTATCGCCTACAACCTCCTTAAAATAGTCCTCCATTTCCTTACGGATAATGAATACTACCTTATTAAAGCCTGCTTCAAGAGCGTCGTGAATGGAATATTCCATTATAACCTCTCCGTTAGGTCCGAGAGGCTCAAGCTGCTTGATACCGCCGCCGAAACGGGAGCCGATACCTGCCGCCATAATTACAAGTGATGTCTTTTTCATTGGTATATCTCCTAAAATTATTTGTACATAGGACCGTAGGTTGCGCAAGCTCTGTAGTCCTGACCCTCTTTATCCATACCGAATGCATTCCAAGCCGCAGGACGGAAAATCTTATCCTCGGGTACGTTATGCATACATACGGGAATTCTGAGCATTGAGCAAAGTGTAATAAGATCAGCGCCGATATGACCGTAGCTGATAGCGCCGTGGTTAGCTCCCCAGTTCTGCATAACCTCATATGCAGTCTTGAAGGGGCTTCCGTCCTTGCCGTCGCATCTGGGTGCAAACCAGGTACAGGGCCAAGTGGGATTGGTTCTTTCCATAAGTTTATCGGAAACGTCATCGGGAAGCTTAACGGTCCAGCCCTCTGCAATCTGGAGAACGGGGCCAAGTCCCTTAACGAGATTAAGTCTTATCATTGTACAAGGCATTTCGGGTCTTGTTGTGAAATGGCTGGAGAATCCGCCACCTCTGAAGTTATCAAAGCCCGCTTCGCACCAAACGGTAGCATCGGTCATCTTCTTGATATCCTCATCTGTAACGTCCCACCATCTCTTCATAACTGCGTTGCCGTCCTCGTCTGTACATTCGCCGCAAGCGTCAAGACAAGCCGCGCCGGAGTTAAGAAGGTGAATAATACCGTTACATTCCTTAGCCTTACCCTCAAATTTATAGCCTGTTACTCTTTCTGTAGCCTCGCCGGACCAGTATGTACGAACGTCAGCAAAAATTTGTGCTCTGTGTGTAAGGAGTCTCATAAAGAGCATACATACGCCGTTCAATACGTCGTTTTCTGTTGCGAGTGTGTAGGGCTCTCTTGCGCCGTTATGGTCAAATGTAGAGGAAAGAAGCGCTTCGGGATAGTCGCAGTTGGGCCAATGGTCTGTCCACTGTCTTTGTCCCTGGAAGCCACCAACGATTGCGTTGTGACCTGCTTTTTCTTCAACGAAGGCATCGGGAAGATTCTTATTACCCATCATAAGATCCTTTATGATGCAGTACATCTTAACGGTAAATTCCCACTGCTTTTCCTTTTCTTCCTTAGTAAATTTGATCTTTCTGTTCTCACCGAGGAATTCAACGGATTCGGGATTATCGTCTCTGCCCTCCTTGCAGTGCTCCTTAGCCCATGCAAG
>JAZQLK010000250.1:0-4769 GCA_045542635.1 Eubacteriales bacterium | reverse complement strand
GCTACGATCCGACTTCCCCTTGAATCAACGAGCCGTATTCTTGACGAGAGCATTCTCGGTAAGGAGCATTACGCAGTTGCAAGAGAGGTACAGAGAGTGCTTCAGCGCTATAAGGAGCTTCTTGACATTATCGCTATTATGGGTATGGATGAGCTTTCCGACGAGGATAAGCTCCTTGTACAGAGAGCGAGAAAGATTCAAAGATTCTTATCCCAGCCCTTTGACGTATCCGAAAAGTTTACGGGTATTCCGGGAACCTACGTTCCCTTGAAGGAAACCATCCGCGGCTTTAAGGAAATTCTTGAAGGTAAGCACGATTCTCTGCCCGAGAGCGCCTTTCTCTTCGTAGGCACTATTGACGAGGCAGTTGAAAAGGCGAAAAGGGATCAGGAATGAAGACCTATAAATTAGTGGTATCCACCCCCGACGGCAACGCCTTCTCCGAGGAGGTCATCGAAATTGCTCTTCGTGGAACAGAGGGCGATTTTGCCATCCGCGCCGACCATATACCCTTCATCACCGCCACAAAGGAGGGTGACGTAAGAATCACCTACCCCGACGGCGAGGACGTAATGGCGGTAGCCTCCGACGGTATTCTTACCGTAACCAAGGAAAAAACCACTCTTCTCTGTATGGAGTTTAAGCTTAAATAATTGCGTGACCCAGTCGCGCATCGATATAAATTCCAAATGGGATAAGCCCAAACCCAAATACGTGAACCCCCAAAGCTCATACTTCGCTTCGGGGAACCCCTAAACAGGCAGAAAAGAGCAAGAGTACAAGGAGAAAATCCTTATATTCTTGCTCTTGTTTTTTCTTCTGTCGATATATTGTCGCTCCGCGCCAATTCGATATGAGATAAATCCCTCGTTTGCGAAGCAAACATATCGAGTGCGTCAGCACATATCGCACGCCGCAGGCGTATATCGAAAATCCCGTGAGGGATTTATCTCGCTGCGTGTTCTCCGTTAAGGATAACACGCCAGTGGCTGTTTTATTGTTTATAACTCAGGTAGCTATAATTATACCTGAACTATTTTTCTCTTGGATACTCAATATCCAGCATTTTCTTAATTTCTTCTTCGGTAGCGTTAAACATATTGGAATAAACCTCTATATCGGTTTCGGCGTCAGTGTCAAAAATAGCAAATATATCAATGATTGTATAAAGTCTTACTTTTACTATCTGATCGTTGACATTTACATATTCATTCTCGTATTTTTTTGCTATTTTTTCACTTTTCACATCTGCTTCTTCTATGCTCGACGCTTTAATTAAAATAATTCTTTCTTCCCAACCGGGAATGATTTCATTTAACAATTTATCTTCTTTACTGTAAAAGCTTAACTGATACAGACATTTCACTGCATACATATTTTTCATATATTGTCGCATCCTCTACAAATTCTTATTATGGCTTGCAAGAGCTTATCGACACCTACATAGCAGATTTACAGCTCGTAAACCGCAAGGGCGCAGTTGTCCTGGGAGTAGTTAAAATACTCCTCGTTTGTCATATCCTCAAAGAAGGTTTTGATTACTCGGCAAACGCCGCCGTGAGTGACTAAAAGAACGGTTTTGTTGGGGTGCTTTTCCTTAAGCTCGGTAAGGAGGCTATAAACACGGAAGCCCACCTGCATCATAGATTCTCCCCCGGGGTACTTAAAGGCAAACTGTCTTTTATTGGCGAGGAAGTCCTCGCTTTTTCTGTGGACACCCTCGTAAATTCCGTAGTTCTGCTCCGTAAGTCTTGCGTCGATTTCCATTGGCGCGCCCAGCTTTTCGTTTATGTGATTTGCCGTATGGATAGCTCTTTTCAAGGGGGACGCTATTATCAAATCTATTTTTTCGTTCTTTAAAGCGGTTGCAAGGCTTTTCGCCTGTGCAATTCCCTTCTCCGTCAAGTCAACGTCGGTAACTCCGCTTACCTTCCATTCCACGTTCCACGTGGTTTCGCCGTGTCTTGTTACGTATAATTTCATCTATGCACTTTCCTTTTATTTTATAATTTCCGCAAAGCGCACTTTAATACTACATATTGAAATATTTGATGGAATTGTTGTAGCAAATATCCTTGATAACCTGTCCGATTACGTCAAGGTCGGTTGTCATCTCGCCGTTTTCCATAAGAGTGCCGAGATATGAGCAAAGAATTCTTCTGAAATAGTGATGTCTGGGATAGGAGAGCAAGGAACGGCTATCTGTGAGCATACCCACGAAGGCTCCGATATGTCCCGTTGCCGTTAAGTCCTCAAGATGCTTTTCCATACCAACCTTGTTGTCAAGGAACCACCAAGCGGGACCGTACTGAACCTTTCCTCTTGCCTCATCGGACTGGAAGCAGCCCATAAGAGTCATAATTTCAGCGTTCATTTTGGGATTCAAATTAAATATAATGAGCTTGGGAAGCTTGCCCTCGGAATTGAGTCTGTCCATAAGACGGGAAAGCTTGCCTATACTGTTTGTGTCGGAAATACTGTCAAAGCCTGTGTCAAGACCCAGCTTTTCAAGCATTACTGCGTTATTGTTACGCATAGCGCCGATATGAAGCTCCGTTGAAATATTGTACTCCGCATACATCTTCATTAAGAAATAGGTAAGGTAGCCCTTGAAAATAACGCTATCGTCAACAGTGGGGGCTTCTCCGCCTATAACCTTCTTAAGAACTGCGTCGGCTTCCTCTCTTGTAGGTACTGCGTAAACCTGCTCAACGGCGATATCGCTGGCGGTTGTGCCAACCTTGATAAACTCCTTGAGTCTTAATTCAAGCGCCTTCTCCAGGTCGGAAATTCCCTCTATTTTATGTGTAAGCGCTTCAAGCTTGCCAAGGAAGGTAAGGTAGCCCTTAGCCTCGATATTCATTATCTTATCTCCGCGGAAGGCGGGAATAACCTTGAATTTATAATCCTTCTTTGCGATCTCAACAAAGGTGGAAAGATCGTCGAATACCTCGTTTGTGGTAAAAACGTGGGTTACGTTTGAGCCCTCGATAAGGGATCTTGGCGTTACGTTATTTTCCTTTATATATGCGTTGCACTGCTCCCAGATCGCCTCCGCGTTTTTAGCGTTGATCTCAAGCTCACAGCCGAAATATTCCTTAAGCTCAACCTGTGACCAATGGTAGAGGGGGTTGCCGAAGGCTGTGCCGAGAACGGTACAGTAGGTAATAAACTTTTCCTTATTGGACTTGTTACCCGTAATATATTCCTCATTTACGCCGTAGTTTCTCATAAGACGCCACTTATAATGGTCGCCTGCAAGCCAGATCTCAAAAATATCGTTGAAGGACTTGTTTTCAAGAATCTGCTTTTCGGGTAAGTGACAGTGATAGTCGAAAATAGGCATATCCTTGGCGTAATTCTTGTAAAGAAGCTCCGCCGTTTTGTTTTTAAGTAAGAAATTGTCCTTAATGTAGCTCATTTTATTCTCCTTTATAAGGTTACTCCGTCCTTGAAAATGGCGATTTCGGAGTAGCCGTTTATTTCGTTTTTGGTTTCTGTTCCCGACGCTACGTCGCACACGTAGTCAAGGAAACGGTCGGTTATAGCGCTCATTTCCTCACCGTCAAGTATGGGGGACGCATCAAAGTCTATCCAGTTTTTCTTCTTCTCCGCCAAAGCGCGGTTAGTAGATATCTTAACCGTGGGAACGGGTCCGCCAAGAGGCGTTCCTCTGCCCGTGGTAAAGAGGACCATATGTACGCCCGCCGCCATAAGGTTCGTAACGGCAACAATATCGTTACCCGGTCCGTTAAGAAGGGAAAGACCGTTTTTCGTAAGGATATCACCGTAATCGAGGACGTCCACAACGGGGGAATGACCGCCCTTCTGTACACATCCCAGGGATTTTTCCTCAAGAGTGGTAATTCCCCCCGCCTTATTTCCGGGGGAAGGGTTTTCGTAAATTACCTGATTATGTCTTGTAAAGTAGTCCTTGAAATTGTTGATCAAGGAAACCGTTTTATTAAAGACCTCGTGGCTTACGCATCTTTCCATTAAAAGATGCTCGGCTCCGAACATTTCGGGAACCTCTGTAAGCACGCAGCTTCCACCGAAGGAAACAAGTCGGTCGCAAAGGCTTCCAACCAAGGGGTTTGCGGAAATTCCGCTATATCCGTCGCTTCCGCCGCATTTTAAGCCCAGGCGGAGTCCGGATACGTGGATTTTTTCACGCTTAAAGGTGGATGCGTATGCCTTAAGCTCGTTAATAAGCGACACGCCCTCGGCAATTTCGTCCTCGAAATCCTGACAGTTAAGGAATTTGACACGATTTTCATTATACTCGCCGAGAACCCTTTTGATTTCACCGATATTACTGTTTTCACATCCCAAGCCAAGGACCAATACGCCGCCTGCGTTGGGGTGCTTTATCATACCGCAAAGGATCTTTCTCGTAATATCCTGGTCATCCCCAAGTTGGGAGCAGCCGTAGGGGTGGGGAAAATGCTTAGCTCCCGTTTTGGATGCCAAAATTTCCGCCGTTTTATTGACACACCCTACGGTATTTACGATCCAGATATCGTTTCTTATACCGATATCGCCATTTTCTCTTACGTAGCCGTAGAAGAATTTGTCCGACTCCGTGTGTGTAATTCCGTAATCCTTATAATTATAGGTATATTCAAGATTGCCGGAAAGATTCGTTTTCGTATTATGGGTATGAACGTGGTCGCCAACTGAAATATCCTCCATTGCGTGACCGATGGGAGAGCCGTATTTTATTACGTTTTCTCCTTTTTTTATTTCACAGAGGGCGTATTTATGACCGT
>JAZQLK010000249.1:0-2339 GCA_045542635.1 Eubacteriales bacterium | reverse complement strand
CATAATTTTCTCCCTTTCACTTTAATTTTTGCTACATTATACTCTCAAAAAACGTCTTTGTCAACCTAAAAAATTAAAATTTTTTATATTCTATAAAAAGTCTAAAATTTCACAAAAAACATCTGCATTTACAATTAAGATGCACAAAAAAACATAGGTTTTATTATTGTCTGCCTTCGATTGTAAAGCGCTTATCAAGAATTTCAATTTCGTGTGTTTCTTCCTGTCTTATATAATCAAGCAAGGCTATCCTTCTTGTTAAAAGATATGACGTATTATTATCGGCAATTTTACCCGTCAATGCATCGATATGAACTGTTTTATGAAGCTCGCAATAAGATATCGGCTCAGTACCTTTTATAAAATATCCCTTGTTTATTCTGTTTAATCTTAAGTCAAGAGTACAGCTTTCGCTTGGAGATTTACCGGAATCACGGCAATATTCTCGCTCAATAACATTTTTTGAACTAAAAAGTCTTGCGGAGAGATCTTTATTTTTATGAGCCTCTGTCATTATTGCATCAAAAATATTTATGGTTGGACTGACTCCCCATTGGTGAACCGACTCGGGTTCATCATATCCCACCCATACGCCGCATAAGAAATATGGTGTATACCCAACAAACCATTTATCGCAGCTATTTCCGGATGTGCCCGTCTTTCCTGCAACCGATATTATATCCTTTACCCTTGTTGCCCTTGCGGTTCCTTCCTCTGTTACCCTTGAAAGTAAGGTATTCATAATAGATGCGGTCTCCTCTGATATTACCCGTTTGTATTCTTTTTCTTTTTCAAGAAGGATGTTTCCGTAATTGTCGGTTATCTTATAATAGGATCTTGAATTTGACATATATCCTCCGCTCGAAAACATTGTATAAGCGCGGGTCACTGCCATCAAGCTTTCTCCTTGGTTTAACTGACCTAAAGCCAAGGGAGCCTCGTTTTTGTCATTTTGCGTAAGTGAAGTAAGCTCAGCGTTATTTTTTAAGAAATTAAATGAATTATCTATACCGAGAAGCCTTAAGGCTTTAACCGCAGACGTATTAAGAGAATGTGATACAGAATATTCAAGGTCCACAAGTCCGTGATAAACATCGGGGGAATTTTTTGGCCAGAATCCGTCCTTTCCTTCCATCGGTACGTCGTCAAATACCGTTGAATAGCTTATGATTCTCTTTTCAATTGCAGGCGCATATACGGATAAGGGCTTAATTACAGAGCCTAAGGGTCTTTTTGTTTGCGTTGCTCTGTTCAGCAGTCTGTTGCCGCTCTTTTTACCCGTACTGCCAACTACAGCAAGCACATCAGAGGAGTATGGGTCAAGTATAATACAGGCGCCTTGCGGATACATTCCGTCCTTTGGATACAAGTATTCCTTATAGTTTTCAAATACCTTTTCGGCAATATTCTGAAGTGAGGGATCTATAGGAGTATAAATATTAAGTCCGCCCTTGAATATCATCATTTGAGCGCCTTCCTTACTGAGGTTGTATTTATCCATCAGAGCCTTGGTTATGTCATCAATCAAAAGCTCGGTATACCATGAATATATTCCACTTTTATTTTCGTTTTCTATTCGGGAATTTATTACGATTTCCTCGTTTTTAGCATTTTCGTATTCCTCCTTACTTATATAACCCATATCAAGCATTTCGGCTAAAACAATTTTTCTTCTTTCGTAATTATATGAAGGATTTTTATATGGATCATATTTTGTCGGGCTTTTAACAATTGAAGCAAGGGATGCACATTCCGCAAGTGTCAGCTCCTCAACGCTTTTTCCGAAATATGTTTTTGCCGCAGAGCTTACCCCGTAACAGTTTTCAGAAAGATACACGATATTTAAGTAAAGCTCAAGTATTTCTATTTTTCCAATATTTTTTTCAATGTGAATTGCTCTTAATATCTCCTCAATCTTTCTTTTAGGCGTTTGTCTATTATCTCCCGTAAGGTTTTTTATGAGTTGTTGAGTTATAGTAGATCCGCCATACTCCGTTTTACCGAATTTTATTAAGTAGTTAAAGGTTGCCTTAGCGGTACGAAGCCAATCCACACCGCAATGATCAAAAAACCTATGATCTTCAACTGCGACAAAGGCGTTTATTAAGTTCCTCGGCATATCATAATACGAGCACCATTCACTTTTATCAAGGAATATCTGCTCGTCGTAAAGCTCAATCGGATCGCCTATCGGCGTACCGTATTCGTCTTTGTTAAAATAATATATCCTGGTTACCGATGAGCCTGTTCTTACAAGACTTAAATCAATTTCCTTATTCAAATTTGCGTTTATAAAAATTAAAGCTAAAGCAAATATTAAAGTAAAAGCAAGAAAAGTA
>JAZQLK010000248.1:0-7361 GCA_045542635.1 Eubacteriales bacterium | reverse complement strand
CAAAGCGAGAACATATCGAGTCAACGAAGTTGACATATCGACAGAAGAAAAAGACAGAGCAAGAATAGAAGGTTTTAATCCTTTTATCCTTGCAGCGTGATGTCCTTAACGGACAAATCACGCATCGAGATAAATCCCTCGCGGGATTTTCGATATACGCCTATGGCGTTCGATATGTGCTGACGCACTCGATATGTTTGCTGCGCAAACGAGGGATTTTCAGTTTAATAAAAAGGTATAGCCCACTATCCTTCGCAAATGGCGAAATATAGTGGGCTTTTCTTATTTCTTTAATGAATCTCTTATTTCCGTAAGAAGCTCCTGCTGAGTTCTGAAATACTCTATCTTTGCTTCCTCACGGGCTTTCGTTTCAGCAGCCTCCGCCTCTGCCTTGGCTTTTGCCTCCGCCTCTGCCGCTTCCTTTGCCGCCTTTTCCTCGGCTTCCTTCTTTTCTCTTTCCGCTACCTCCTCGGGATTAAGCTCGTCGTAGATACGCTTGCTTTCCTCCTCGACTCTCTTGCGGAGGTGATTGTATACCTTTACTATTATAAATACCACCAGAGCCGTCAGTAAGAAATCTATTACCGCCTGTATAATAAGTCCGTAGGTTATGGCAACCTCACTCTGTATAACCTCACCTGCCCCGTCAACTATCTCCTCCTTAAGCACCCATTTCCATTCAGATAAGGAAAGGCCCTTAAGTATAAGACCAAGTAAGGGGTTAATAAAGCTATCTACAATTTGTGATACTATTTTGTTAAATGCAGCGCCGATTACCATAGCCACCGCCAGGTCAACTACGTTGCCCTTGGCAATAAACTGACGGAATTCGCCTGCCAGCTTTTTATTCTTGTTTGACATATTCTTTTCTCCTTCTTCTCGCCGCCGGGCATATTAAGAGCCTTATTCCATATCCATTGAAGCTTTTTTAAGCTTAAAATTAAAGCAGCGTTTTATAAAGCTCCTCGGCGCTTGCCTGAGTCAAATATGAGGGAGCAATATCAAGAACTGTCTTACAGCCGCTTACACCCTCGGAATTAAGTCTTGCCGCCGCCCTTGCGTAGGCAACTAAAACGGACGAGGTAAACTCGGGGTTGGAGTCAAGCTTCAAGCTATATTCTATAACATGCTTGCTTTCGCCGTCAAGTCCCGTTTTACCCGTTCTTATAACGAAGCCGCCGTGGGGGATACCGCTATGGTCACGGTCAAGCTCCTCCTTGGAAATAAAGTGAACCGTTGTGTCGTAGTCAGCAAAATAGTTCTTCATTTCCTTGATTTCCTTCTCTATTTTAGCCTTGTCCGCGCCCTCCTTGGCTACAACAAAGCACTCACGTATATGCTTTTCTCTTACACTAAGGTCGGGATTTACACCGCTTCTTACCGCCTCCAAGGCGCTTTCTACGGGGATTGTATACTGCTTGCCGTCAAGAACGCCGTCAACTCTGCGTATAGCGTCGGAGTGTCCCTGGGAAACACCCTTGCCCCAGAAGGTATAGTCCTTACCGTCGGGAAGAACCGCCATACCGTAGGCTCTCATAAGGGAGAACATACCGGGGTCCCATCCAACGGAGATGATTGCCACCTTACCGCTTTCCTTAGCCGCTTTATTTACGTTATTAAAATGCTCGGGAATCCTTGCGTGGGTATCAAAGGAGTCAATTACGTTAAAATGCTTTGCCATTTCGGGTGTCTGCACGGGAAGATCCGTTGCGCTTCCTCCGCATAGGATCAAAACGTCTATCTTATCCTTATAGCCTACAATATCGTCGACGTGGCAAACCGCCACACCCTGTGTACGTATTTTTACACTTTCGGGGCTTCTTCTTGTGAAAACCGCCACAAGGCTCATATCCTTATTCTGACGGATCGCGCTCTCAACTCCTCTGCCGAGATTACCGTATCCGTATATACCTACTCTAATCATATCTTCCTCCGTAATTTCGGAATTTTATAACAACATAGAAATTATATCACACTATTTTTTTATATTCAATATTTATTCTTTATTTTTTACGTAGTCAAAATTGTTTTTTATTTTCTTGATATGGGCAAAGGCTTCCTTCTCCCCCTGCTCGGAAAGAATTGTAAGCCACTCCTGTAAAACGTCCGCAGTTGCCCCGTTCATCTTTTTTCTTGCGTTACCCCGTAAAAAATACTCCAGCGGGTGGCTGTTTTTGTAATTTTTACCTTGATAAATCTTGCTTGCGGCAACTCTGTCGCAGAACATTTCCTTTAAATATTTCATAGGCATAGGAACAGGCTCGTACATTTTCGTTGACGGATTTAGGTCAACCCAGTATTCGAAATGATGCTTGTTCCTGCCCTTATGGTGCATCCACGCACGGGAGTAGCCGAATATTTCTCTTTCCCTTTCGTTTGGGCTTCTTGTACCTTGATAGTACTTCACGCTTGGAAAAAGCTCCGTCGGGGACAGCTTCGACAAATCGTGAAAAAGCCCTTGAAAAAATATTCCCGCCTTGCGGCAATGGCGTATTACCTGCCTTCTGTGTTTTCCGATGGTATGTAAATGTCTGATCAGCTTGAATTTCATATTGCCCCCGTACCTGCTCTGCACCTGCTTTTACTTTATTTATGCATTTATTTTACCACTTTTTAGACACACGGTCAAGTATTTTTATATTTATATTGAAACTTGGAATAAAAGATGTTAAAATAAATACGAGGTGATATTATGAAGAAAGAAAATACGGCGCTATTGCACGCCTGCATAAATAGCAAGACAACCGATATAGATTTTCCTAATCTTGAAGGATGCAAGGTAAAGGACGCTGACCCCGATCTTGAATTATCATATAAAAGAGCGGTGGACGATGCGACAGCGATGCGTAAGAGCCTTATGAAGCCCTTTTGGTTTTTATATACTCCCATAATGATAGTTGGCTCAATTATTATGCTGATCGGAGCTATGCTTCTTGACGGCGAATCAAGGATCGCCGCTGTGGCGACAATGGTATGCGGAGCGGTTTTATTTCTACTGTTTGCGCCAATAGCCTTTAAGTATATGCGTAAGGTGAACGCAAACGAGGAATACGTATGTAAGCTAAACAGGATACAGGGCATTCGCGACTCTATTGATCTTTCCTTGGGCGCTCCCATGGATGCAAATAAGATAGATATCATCTATCCCGCATCAAAGCTGAAGAGGAATGGTGAAAGGGGTCTTCTCGTAACGCAAAAGACCTTTGAGTTCAAGGTGTTTAAAAAGGACGGGGACGTGTGCATAATCGGTGGCAATTCCCTTTACTCTTTGCAAAATTGCGTAATAAGATCATTCAAAATAAATCCGAAGCAGGTAAGCTTTAACGAATGGACGAAGAAGGAAGGCTACTTAAGTCCAAGCTATAAGCAATACAAAATAGGCTACTATTCAAAAACCAATACCTACTTTATAAAAAACACAGGCGAGCTTTGTATAAGCCTTGATAACACGGATTACTATATGACAGTTTTACCCTGGAGCATTAACGATTTGGAAAAAATACTGGAAATAACTGCCACTTCCCCCGAGAAAATATAAAGGAGAACTAATATGAGCAAGGAAATTAAAGTAATGTCCTTTAATTTAAGAATGGACACAGAGTATGACGGTATAAACCGCTTCAGAAACAGAATAGGCAGAGTTATGGAGGTAATTAACTCCGAGGACCCCGATATTATCGGCTTCCAGGAGGTTACGGATTATATGCGCGGCGTAATGCGTGAGCAGTTAAAGGGCTACACCGTGGTGGGCTGCGGCAGAAGCAAGGAGCTTAAGGACGAGGCCATGCTTATCGCCTTTAAGCACGACGACTGCGAGCTTATCTCCCTTGATAACGTATGGCTCTCACGCACTCCGAAAATCTTCGGCTCACGCTACGGAGGTGACCAGAGCGGATGTCCCAGAATGTACACAATTGCCCGTCTTAAGCACAAAAATATTGATACGCCCTTTAATTTTATTAACACACACCTTGACCACGAGGGAGAAAACGCCCGTTACCTGGGTGCTTTGCAGATAGTTCAAGCCCTTTCTCAGACCGATGAAAAATTCGTGCTTACGGGAGATTTTAACGCCACACCCGACGCTCCCGAAATCAAGGTTATAACAGACGCTCTTGCCTACCGCGGAGCTATTGACTGTACCGCCAATCTTGGTCCCACCTTCCACGCCTTTACCAAATGGCCAAAGGAAAAATGGGTTAAGATAGACTATATCTTCACCGACGGAAAATGCGAAAGCTCCTATGCCGTTGCCGATATTATGGAGGACGGGAAATTTTACTCGGACCATAATGCAGTAGTAGCAATTATAGAGTTATAATTGCTACTACTGCAAGTGCAGAATTCAGAATGAACCGTCCCCGACCGCATCCTGTGGATGAAAAAGGGAGGGGTAAGGTGTGGCAGTCGTCGCTGAATTCAACCGAGGCTTGACCGAGGGAAGAACGAAGCGGTAACGACAACAGGCAGAGTGCAGAATTAAAATTTAATACCAAAATAAATGAAAATTTTCCGACCTTGGAGGAAAATTAACCTTCACTTTTCACTCTTCACTTTTCACTCTTCACTTTTCACTCTTCACTCGAATAAAAACTCCCAGCCAAGTGGCTGGGATTTTTTTGGGAAGCCTGATAGGAGGAGAAAGAATCGTCGTTTTTGAAGCCGTCGGCGTAGTTACCTACGGCAGAGCGAAAAAACGGCGATAGAAAAGCACATAAAATTAAAATCCCGCCACGTATGGCGGGATTTTTACATTAGACTATATAATTTTTAAGTCAAACAAGGGTAGATTTCTTTTGTGCTTTTCGTTCTTTCCCTTATATCAGCTTTCCTTATTCGTTTGGGTCAAGATACTTTGCATAAGTCTTATAATAATCAATTCCCGAAGCAACGGTCATAAAGGTCATTACGGCAATGGTTACGTAGCTTATGATGTGGTAATCTCTTACTTTAAACCAATGGAACAATACAGGCTCAATAAGGAGTGCGGAGATACATACCACCTGGGAAAGGGTCTTGCACTTACCGAAGAAGCTTGCGGCAATAACGCCTGCGCCTGCGCCGGAGCATACAAGACGGATGGATGTTACTGCAAGCTCGCGGAAGAACACTATCAAGCTTACCCAGATCATTACGTTTTTAAGAATGGGGTCTGTAAGTGTTACGGTAATTGAGAAAAGAGCGGCAAAAATCATAAATTTGTCTGCCAAGGGGTCCATAAACTTACCGAAATTTGTAACAAGATTATTCTTTCTTGCTATTTTACCGTCGATCAAATCCGTTGTAGCGGTAAGAATAAACACAGCGGCTGATACAAGTCCTCTGATCACCATATGGGGGATGTAAAGAACGCAAGCCACGAATACGGGAACCATAAGAACTCGAAGAATCGTAAGCTTATTTGGTAGATTCATTTTCTTTTTATTTTCTTTCATACTATTTCTCCTGTTAAATCATATTCGAGAGCATCCTTTATACGAACCCGAACGAAGGCTCCCTCGGGAATTTTTGTTCTTGATAAGAAGAATACGTTGCCGTCAATTTCGGGGGCGTTATCCGCGGTTCTTCCAAAATAGGTTTCGCTTACCGCATCGTAGCCCTCGCAAAGAACCGTATATTCATTACCTATCTTCGATCTTAAATACCCGTCGGCAATACCCATCTGGGTCTTCATAATAATATCGTATCTCTGCTCCTTTATCTCCTCGTCGATCTGGTCATCGAAGGAGTAAGCCGCCGTGCCCTCCTCACGGGAATAGGTAAAGGCGCCGAAATGCCGGAATTTTGCCTCCTTCACAAATTCGCAAAGCCCGTTAAAGTCCTCCTCGGTTTCTCCGGGGAAGCCTACGATGGCGGTGGAGCGGATAGCGATATCGGGAACACGGTCACGCAATTTTTTAATTACGCCGCGGATAAGCTCTCCGCTTCCCTTTCTGTTCATCCTCTTCAAAATTCCGTTTGAAATATGCTGAACGGGAATATCAATATATTTTACTAATTTCTTATTCTTTTCAAATTCGGAAATAAGCTCATCCGTAATCTTTTCGGGATAGCAGTAAAGAACTCTTATCCAGGTAATATCCGTTTCCTCGGAGATGCGGCGAATAAGCTTATGTAAGCAATACTCTCCGTAAAGGTCTATTCCGTAGGACGTGGTATCCTGTCCCACGATAACCAGCTCCTTAACACCGAGAGATACAAGCTCGGAAGCCTCCTTTACAAGATCGTCAATGGGTCTTGAACGGAATCTTCCCCTCAATTTGGGAATAGCGCAGTAGGTGCAGCAGTTATCACAGCCCTCTGAAATTTTAAGATAAGCCATAGCGTCCCCTGTGGTAACGATTCTGTCGCCTCCCAGCTTCACCTCATTCTTATCCTTGAACTCCGTAAATTTTCTGCCCTTGGCTACCTCTCTTACCGCCTTAACTATACTGTGAACGCTGCCCGTACCGAGAAGGGCATCAACCTCGGGCATTTCCTTCATTATTTCCTCGCGGTACTTCTCCGCCATACAGCCCGTTACGATAATTCCCTTAAGGGAGCCGTTTTCCTTAAGCCACGCAATATCAAGAATATTGTCTATGGATTCCTTTTTTGCGCTTTCTATAAATGCGCAGGTGTTTATTACAACGATATCCGCATCCTCGGCATCGGTAATCATATAGCCCTCGGAAACGAGATGACCCAGCATTACCTCTAAGTCAAGCTGATTCTTGGGGCAGCCAAGGGATACGAATCCTATTTTAGTTGCCATTTTTTTCTCCTTCGGCGAATATGCGAATACCCGCCTTGATATCGTTTATGCTATATCCGTATCTCATAAGGGACGCCATCATTTTACCGACCTCATCCTTTCCCTTGGGTAACGGATTGTATTTTTGGGATATGATATAGGCGCAGTTCTCCCCGAAATTTACGTCCTTAAGAGCTGTTTTGAGAAATTCCATAACGTCCTCTCTCCTGAAGCCCTTGACCATAAGCTCCTCGGCAATCTTCATCTGTCCGTACTTTTTACGAAGGCAGTTATCAAGATGATTTGCCATCTGCTTCTTTTCATCAATATAACCTCTGTGCTCCATATATATAGCCACGTTTTCGGAAAGCTCCCTTGCGTAGCCTCTTTGCATAAGCTTGTTTACCAAGGTTTTTTTATTATTATCCCCGTATGAAAGAATGGTGAATGCGTGTCTTCTGGCGTTGTCAAAGAGCATTTCCTCTCTTATCTTAAGAAAATGCGCGTCGTCTATTCTTTCCCCTTCGTCAATATCAAACCTTTCGTACTGCTCGTTTGAAAGAAGCATCTCAAACTTAGTACCCATAGAAGAGGAAATGTGTAAGGTGTAGCCTTGCTGTGATTTCTT
>JAZQLK010000247.1:0-7231 GCA_045542635.1 Eubacteriales bacterium | reverse complement strand
TATTTTTATAAAAATTGTTGACTTGCGAGAGATTTATAACAAAAAATGTGCTTCCTCTCGGAAACACATTTTTATATTAAGAATTTATAAGCTTTCCAATGCTCTCGTACATAGCTTGGCTATTCATACCCATTCTTGCCTTAAGCTCTGTATAAAGGGTATTTGCCTGAGTTATACCGTTGAAGCCTGCGTTTCTGCGCTCGATTTTAAGACCGAGGGATGCAAACTCCTGGCTCAAATAGGGCTTCGCTCCCGTTACCAGCTTGGAAAATCTCAAATTGAAATTGTGAGTCGCCTTCATAGAGGAGCTTTCAAGGAACTCCGACTGCTCAAGCCTTTGGATAAGAGCCACACAGGTGTCCATATTTTCGCACTTTTTGGCTTCGAAATAATAGAACATAATATCAACGTACTGCCAATATCTCGAATCTATCATTTTTCCGTGCTGCTCAAGAAGGGCGGAATGTATATCCTTAACGTTCATTGTGCGGAAGGTCTTTTCATTCTCGTAAACCGCCTCGTGCTTGGTATGCTCGGGATAGAGCTGCTTCAAGGTAAGGTTGTATTCCTTAATGCTCTTTTTCAGCTTGACACATTCCTTCTGCAGATCGCGGATAAGAGCCTTGTTTGGCTTTTTATAGTTCTTGTTTCTGGGAACTATAATAAATGAAACTATAAAGGGTACTATAACGGAAAGAGCTATAAGTCCGTAGCCTATGTATCTGTAGGGCTCCATAAAGTAAAGAACCGCTCCGCCTAAGGCAAACACAAGGAAAAACAGGAAAAGAAGATTACGGCGGCGGCTTCTCTTTCTCAAAAGATAGCGCTCTCCCTCAATATCTCTTTCGCAATTCTTAAGCTCTCTTTCGGATTCCTTAAGGGCTGTTAATGCGGTCTGGTAATCCTTATCCGCTTCAAGATAACCCTCCTTAACCTTATTAAGAGCGTCACATTCCTCAAGCGCCAGGGACATTCCCGCGCGCAAGGAAAGAAGCTTTGACACTATATATCTTACACTGTCAGTCATATTAAACCTCCAAGCTAATTATTACAGGTTTATTTTAACATTATTTTTTATAAAAATCAATTATTATTGAAAAAAGATAAAAATAAAATAAAAATTTTTTCAAAAAACTATTGACAAACAATATGTTCTATGCTAAAATAACATCCGTCGCAAGAATATGCTGGCGTGGCTCAATGGCAGAGCAGCTGATTTGTAATCAGCAGGTTGATGGTTCGACTCCGTTCGCCAGCTCCAAACTTGCGACAACTTTTTGGGGGAATTCCCGAGCGGCCAAAGGGGGCAGACTGTAAATCTGTTGTCACTGACTTCGCTGGTCCGAATCCAGCTTCCCCCACCAAAAACAGAAACCGACTTTCGAGTCGGATTTTTGTTTTTGGTGGGGGAGGCGTCTTCGGACAGCGCTCCAAAGCAGAGCTTTGGAGAAGCTGGCGACCGAGCGATAGCGAGTAGTGCCGTAAGGCGCCGAATCCCTAACCTTAAAAAATCGCATAGCGAGAATCCTTAAGCTTCTCTTTTCCTATCCACTCGCTCGGACACCATATCGGTGTCCTTTTTGTTTTTGGTGGGGGAGGTACCAAAATTAAAACCGCCCGGAAAATTCCAAGCGGTTTATTTTTATTTAATTCTTTCCCCCAATTTCTGTCCCATTAAAACGTCGGTTTCCTCACCGTTTTCCGTGGCTTCAAAATATTTTTCGGGGAGGGATACCCTATCCTTTTCAAGGAAGACTATAATAGTTGAGCCGCCGTAGAGGAACATACCCTTCTCCTCTCCGCGAAGATGCGAGCCGTCCTTGTGGTGGTTCTTTATCTTGCCAACCAGCATAGCGCCAACCTCCATCTGAGTAACGTCTCCGAAGCCCTCTGTATGCATTACGGTATACTCACGGCAGTTACGCTTAAACACGGGAAGAGCCTCTAATGCTACGGGGCGAACCGTATGAAGCTTGCCCTTTATAAACACGTTATCGCCCTTTTCACAGTTATCAAGGTATATATATCTGTGATAATGAGTTACGCAAAGGCGGAAAACGAGGCATATTCCGTTTTCGTATTTTTTCGCAACCTCATCGCTTTCGAAAAGGTCGGGAAGGGAGTAAATACTGTTTTTGATATTAAGCCTTGTATCCTTATCAACCTTGTAAGCGGATAAAAGCGCGTCACAGGGGGAGATAAATGCGTCCTTATCCATTTCAATGGGACGCTTATCCTCCTTTATTTTCCTTGTGAAGCAATCGTTAAAGCACTTAAAGTCATCGGCGTAGAAATCGTCAAGATTTATGCCGTTTTTTCTGACAAATTTCTTTATCATTCCCTTGGAAAGACGGGAGTCCATATATTTGCCCGCCAATTTAGAAACCCAACGGGCGGATGCCACCTTCAAAAAGAGTCTGCCGATAAGGGTATTATAAAGAAATCTTAAGCCTGCGGCTTCTTTTTTCTTTTTTTCCATACTCATATCCTAATCAGATAAGTAGAGCGTAAATCATAAGTCCTGCCTCGATAGCTCCAAGAGTTATCATACCGATAAGGATCTTAACACCGGGCTTTCTCAAACGGAACTTTGTAATAAACGCGATGCCGACTGCCAAAAGGAAGCCGTAATAGAAAAGCGTGAAATCGATTTTAGCAAGCTTTTCCACAATAAGAACTATAGCAAGGCCTGCGGGCAGGAACATAGAGCCCAAGGTGATGGGTAAGCCAAGGTAATACTTTCTTGCGCCCTCGTCGTTATCCTGTCTCTGCTCCTCGGTTACGTTGAAGTACGCCAAGCGTATAAGTCCCGCAAGAACGAAGAATATCATAATTGCAAAGGCTACTACCGTAAATACAAGATCCCAGCCCTTTGTACCGAAATTATATACCTCGGATCTGAATACAAGAGCTGCCGCAATGCTTGCAGGCAAAACTCCGAATGCCACAATGTCGGAAAGAGAGTCTATCTGTATACCGTATTTACATTCCTCGACGGATCTGTCCTTTTTGGTTCTTGCAACCTTGCCGTCAAAGGCATCGCAAAGAGCGCAGAACAACATAAAGAACATGCCGACAAAGGGATGTCCGTCTCCGGTAAGGGTGAGAACTATACCTGTTGTAGCGGATGCCAAGGAAAGGTACGTAAGCCATACCGTGTAGTTAAAATATCCTATCATTTCTGTCTCCTATCTCTTTTTTCTGCTCGTTTATTTATAATCGCGTAAGAAATTACCTTTGCAATAAGGGAAAGACCGCAGATTATTACGCAAATATAAAATGAAATTCCGCGGCTTATTAAATTAAGGTTTAACGCCGCAAGCTCGCTGAAGCCGATGGCGCTGAATGCCGTCACCAGCATATAATCCGATATTCCCATAGCTCCGGGAATAGGAAGCACGTTAGTACCGAGAATTACCATACATTGGGACACGATTACCGCAGCCCAGAGCGTCTTATCTCCACCCGCCGCAAAGAAAGCGAAAAGAGTTACGCATATTACGGAACATCTTTGCAAAACGTTAAATATAAGGGCGAGAATAATGCTCCTCTGCTTACCCTTAAGCTGTCCCACGTATCCGTCATAGGATTTAATGGCGCAGCAGATCTTTTTCTTATACTTATAGGGCTTTCTGATTATGTGAAGCTTGTTTAAAAGGTTAATACCCCAGAAGCCCACTCTTTTAAGAATATTGCTCTTAAACAGAATAAGTATAAAGAACAATGCAAGGCTTGTAAGGCAGAAGCATCCCACTATTATAAGCACCTTACCAACCACGGAGAAGCCCAAAAAGATTGAGGGCTTAAGAATAAAGCAAAACACTCCTATTATCAGTATAGCGAAGGTGTACATTATAAGGTTGACTATAAGAGCAACCGTTGTAACCGCCCCGGGAATACCGTCCTTCATCATAAAGTAGGCGCTGGCAGGCTGACCACCTGTTGCCGACGGAGTAATTGCGGAGAAATAAATATCGCTTGAGGAGTAGATAAAGCTCTTACGGAAGGGCACCTTATAGCCGAAGGAGCGAACTATGGTGGCTATTGCCATGCCCTCGAAAACGATAAAGCCCAGCATACAAAGTCCCGCGGCGATAAGCCAGCCGGGCTGAAGTGTGCGGAGGAAAAGGATAAAGCCCGTAAACGAGAATCCCTCCTGAGAGGTAACCGCGCATACCGTAAGCACGGCAATGACTACGAAAACCAAGGACCATACAAGCTTGGATCTTAAACTCTTTTCTTTTTTCGGCGCGCCGTCGCAATTACAGTCGCAATCCTCCGTAACGTCTACGGCTTCCTTGTTTTCATTGTCCATTTTTAACACCTCCCCTTCTCCTTGAATTGGTTTTCTTTTTAATGTACACGCGTATACGCACGCGAGCAATGCAAATTCACAATAATTATATCATATAATATTGGAAATTACAATAAATTTGAATTTTTTTTGCGCTTTTTTCAATTTTTTACAAATTCTGTCCGTTTAATACCTTGTAATACGCCTCTTTTTACTGTATTATTGCATAAAAACTTGCAAAAGCCTCTCCCTTATGCTATACTTAAGAGTGAATAAAAGCTTTGTGAGGTATATTATGAATTTACAGAACTTCGCTATGGGCCTTGAATTCGGCTCTACAAGAATTAAGGCGGTTTTGCTTGACGAAAGCCGTAACGTGGCGGCAAGCGGAAGCCACACCTGGGAGAACCGTTACGTAGACGGTATCTGGACCTACACTATGGAGGATATTATCGGCGGTCTTCAGGATTGCTACTCCAAAATGAGAGAAAGCTTTGAAGGCAAATACGGCGTTAAGCTTGATACCATCGGCGCTATCGGTATTTCCGGTATGATGCACGGATATCTTGCATTTGACAAGGACAACAAGCTCCTTGCCCCCTTCAGAACATGGAGAAATACAATAACACAGGCTTCCTCCGAAACTCTTACCAAGGCGTTTAACGCGGCTATTCCCCAAAGATGGAGCATTGCTCACCTTTATAAGGATATTTTAGAGGACGTATCATACGTTAAGGATATTGCCCACTTTACAACTCTTGCGGGCTTCATCCATTGGCAGCTTACGGGAAATAAGGTTCTCGGCATTGGCGAGGCTTCGGGTATGTTCCCCATAGACAGCGCAAAATGTGACTACCGCGGCGACCTTCTCGACATATTTGCAGACCTTATCAAGGACAAGAAATATCCTTGGACGCTTAAAGAGATTCTTCCCTCCGTGCTTAACGCAGGCGAGTGCGCGGGATATCTTACCGAGGAGGGCGCAAAGCTTCTTGACGTAACGGGTACTCTTAAGGCGGGAGTTAAGTTTGCTCCTCCCGAGGGTGATGCGGGCACAGGTATGACCGCTACCAACTCCGTAAGAGTAGGTACGGGTAACGTTTCTGCAGGCACATCCGTTTTCGCTATGGTGGTTACGGAAAAGACTCCCAAGCTTCATAAGGAAATCAACGTGGTTACAACTCCCGACGGCGCTCCCGTGGCTATGGTTCATTGCTCCAACTGCACCTCCGACTTCAACGCCTGGGCAGGCCTCTTTACGGAGTTTGCTCATATAGTGGGCGCTGACATCTCCGAGGGCAAGGTTATGGATTTGTTTTTCGAGAAGGCTCTTTCCGCAAAGCCCGACTGCGACGGCATAGTTTCATACAACTATTACTCAGGCGAAGCAAACGTAGGACTTACCAAGGGTGTTCCCGTTCTTATGCGTAAGCCCGGCGCTGATTTCTCCTTCGCTAATTTCGCAAGAACTCACCTTTATACCTGTCTTTCCACTCTTAAGATGGGACTTGATATTCTCATAAGAGAGGAAAATATAAAAATAGACCGCATCTGCGGTCACGGCGGCTATTTCAAGGCTCCCGTTACAGGACCCAAGTTCCTGTCTGCGGCGGTTGGCGCTCCCGTTATCACTATGGAAAGCTCCGGCGAGGGGGGACCTTACGGTATGGCTCTTCTTGCGGCTTATATGCTTGACAAGGCAGAGGGCGAGACCCTTCCCGACTACCTTGACAACAAGATCTTCGCATCCTGCAGGACTGTTGAAACAATGGCTGATAAGGATGACATCGACGGCTTCAACGCATATCTTGCAAGCTTCAAGGCCTGCTTGCCCGTTGAAAAAGCAGCTATCGACGCTTTTGCGGAATAATTTATACCCCCATAAACATATTAACGCCTGTTCAGATGAACAGGCGTTATTTTATATCAATTTGCTACCGTAATTTGCTCTGCGAGATAAGAGGCTATCTCTCTTACCTTTGCCCGTACCCAATCCTCCGAGTAGCCCAGTTGCTCTCCGACCTGCCAATAGGTCTTTTCTCCGTTCACAAAGCATTCAAGCATTATTATCTGTTCCTTTGGAGGCAGAGTGGAAATTGCTCCCAAGTACTTTTTCTCAAGCCTGTTTACCTTTTTTACGTATTCGCTGATCTTCAAGGACTTTATGATCTCCTTGATTTCCTCAATTTCCGCTCGGGTCTCCTTGGTTTGCTCCATTGCTTTCAGTCTGCCCAAGCGCCTGACTCTTAAATCTCTTATGGTTTCTCTTACCTTTACGCATTTTTCAAGATGCTTAAGCTCCTTAAGCTCCGCTTTCACTTCTTCAATAGTCATAAAACCTCCTTGCCAAAGCTTTTTGCCACACCGCAAGCAAAAAGATTTTATTAAAATATGAGTTCGATTGCCGTACTGTCGCAGAAGGGGCAGAAGCTTTCGCTTACGTCCTCAATGGCGAACCCCTCGCCGTAGGGGTGGGACTGCTCATAATGAGCGAATATAAGCTCCTCCTCTTCTATTATTGATTCACAGTCAAGACATTTAAATTGCAAGCATACTCCTTTCTCAATTTTTCTTGACATTTCCTAAATTAAGTGATATAATTGATGTATAACAGGGCTGTGACTACATTATATTCCTAATTTAGTAATTTGTCAATAGCCTTTTCATTATTTTTTAAAATTTGAAGGAAGGTGTCCTATGAACAAGACAGTTCTGATAAACAGAATAGAAAAGCTCTGCTCCGAGCGTGGAATTACCATGAATACCGCCTTTGTGGAAAGCGGCGTAGGTAAGAATTTCAAGAGCAATTTAAAGACCGCCAATCCCACAGTCGGCAAGATAATTATGCTTTCAATGTATTTCGACGTATCCAAGGAATACCTTATGGGTGCTTCCGATGACAAAGGAAGCTGCTACGACCTTAACGGCATCAAGCCC
>JAZQLK010000246.1:0-5662 GCA_045542635.1 Eubacteriales bacterium | reverse complement strand
GTGAAGCTTTTCAAAACCTTCGACGGTATATTTTATTTTCTTTTGTTCCATAATAATCATCTCGCGGCACTCTGTGCCTTCTCCAAAAAATTTATGTAGCTTATTTCATTTTACGCACAAAAACTCCTGTTACGGAGTTTTTGTAAAAATCAGAATTTAATGGGCTTAGCGGTGAGATAGCGTCTTACCATAAGCGCAACCTTAAAGGTTATAGCGTGATCGAACTGACGGAGATCAAGACCTGTAAGCTTCTTGATCTTATCAAGTCTGTACACCAGTGTATTTCTGTGTACGAAAAGCTTTCTTGACGTTTCGGACACGTTCAAGTTATTCTCGAAGAATACCTGAATCGTCTGAAGGGTTTCCTTATCGAGAGTTTCGATAGAGCCGTGCTTGAATACCTCTGTTAAGAAGATCTCGCAAAGGGTTGTGGGAAGCTGATAAATAAGTCTGCCGATACCGAGGTTTTCGTAGCTTACGATCTCCTTTTCGGTTTCGAATACCTTACCAACCTCAATAGCGATCTGAGCTTCCTTGTATGAACGCGCAAGCTCCTTAATATTATCAACGATAGTACCGATACCGATACCAACGCGGCAATAGAACTCTGAGCTTAAGGTGTCGGAGATGCTCTGGGCGATCTTCTCTGTTTCCGCAAGGTCAGCATCGTCAGCCAAGCCCTTAACAACTACAACGTCCTGGTCTCCTGTTGCTATAACGTAATCCCTTGATTTATCAGGGAACATATTCTGAAGAATCTCAAAGGGCATAATTTCTGTTCTTGAATAGAATCTTATAAGGAATACTACGCGGTGATCGTTACCGTCGAAGTGAAGCTCCTTGCTCTTTGCGTAAATATCACTGGGCAAAATATTATCCATAATGATATTTTTGATAAATGAGCTTTTATCACACTTTTCATCGTAATAGCTCTTGATATTAGAAAGAGAAATTGCAAGAATCGACGCATACTTACTTGCTATCTTATCCTCACCCTCAACGAAGACCATATATTCGATCTTAGCGCCGCTGCCGATGGTCTGATAGGTGTATCCGTCAACAACCATTGTATCCGTGGTATAAAGCATTTCCTCTTTAACGCGGCCGCGTAATTCTCCGATTTTGGAAAGCTCACTGCAAGCAATAACAACTCCCGAATCGTCGACTACACCGATAACACGGTCAACCGCATCGTGCATCTGATGAATGACACCTTGAAACAATCTATTAGACATACCTTACCTCCGAAATGATTTTTTGTGCAATTTGTGCATTCTGTATATATATATTACACTATTCAATAGGGTATTTCAAGCCTTTTTTTGATATTTTTTTGTTAATTTTGCATATTTTTTTGCCATTTTATACAAAAATCACAATTCCAGCTCATATGAAATACACGCAAGAGCAAAGGTAGGGGCTGTTTCACATCTTAATATGCGTTTTCCAAGACCTGCTATTTTGGCGCCTGCGTTGCGGATATACTCAACCTCGTTTATAGAAAAGCCGCCCTCCGCGCCGATTATCAAGGATATGGATTTTGCTTCCCTGTTTTCTCTTAAAATATCCTTCAAGGAGCGCGTGCCGTCGCCCTCGTAGCATAAAATTACAAGGTCGCTTCTTACCGCGTCCTCCACAGCCTGCTTGAATTTCATAGCCTCTCTAACTACGGGAATGGCTCCTCTTCCGCATTGCTTTGCCGCGCTTTCCGCAATTTTGTTATGGCGCTCCGCCTTCTTCTGAATATCCTTGCCCTCTATTTTGGCTATGCATCTTTCCGTTGAAAAGGGAATAATTTCGGAAGCTCCGCACTCTATGGATTTTTGTATTATGGTTTCAAGCTTATCGCTTTTGGGAATAGCCTGATAAAGCTTAATATAGCGCTCGGGCTCCGTATCGGACGTACCCTCGTCCATTACCTCTGCCTGCACCTCACCGTCGGAAAAACCCAAAATTTTACATACGTATACGTTTTTTTGCATATCGCAAACCGTGATTTCCTCGCCTATAGCCATACGCAGAGAATGTGAAATATGATGGGCATCATCGCCCTTTATACAAACAAGCTTTGAGCCGTCCTCGTTAGTTATAATCTGCTCCGCTCTTATAAAAAATCTTGGCATATTATTCCTCCTCGACTTTTATTATATATATAATAGCACTTACTTATAATATTGTCAAGAAAAATATGGGGCTTACGAAAGCCCCATAAATTTATTTAACCTTAACAGAAATCGCGCACCAGCCGTTTTCGTGAATTTCTTCTACGATTGCAAAGCCGTTTTTAGCGATGGATTCGTACACGTCGGAGCATCTTTCGTCAATTATGCCCGACAAAACGAGTACGGTTTCCTTATGCATAAATTTGGAAATATCGGGTAACATTCGAATAATTATATCAGCCACAATATTTGCGGTGATAACGTCGTATTTACCCTCCTTGACGCCTGCCAACAAATCGGATACGTCGCACTCGATATTTGAAATATCATTATCCTTTACGTTCTCTCTTGATACCTTTACAGCCACGGGGTCAATATCGTAGGCATAGCACTTATTTGCTCCCAGCTTTGACGCGCAGATTGCAAGAATACCGCTTCCGCATCCTACGTCAAGCATTACGCTATCCCCGTTTATGTATTTTTCAAGAAGAGTGGCGCAAAGACGGGTGGTTTCGTGAGTGCCTGTGCCAAACGCCATACCGGGGTCCATCTTTACCACTATCTCGTGGGGCTCCGCATTATATCTTTCCCACATTGGAACTACTACCAAGCGGTTGCCTATCTTAATAGGCTTATAATACTGCTTCCAGGAGTTTGCCCAATCCTCCTCGCAAAGGGAGATAAGCTCTGTTTCACTCTCAATTTTAAGAGCGTCAAGCTTCTCCTTTATAAACATTGTATAATGCTCCGTAGGCTTATCCGCGGGAACGTAAATTGACACCGAGGCTACTGTTCTGTCAGCATTCAAAACGCTCTCGTCTATCAAATCTCCATACACTCCGTCGAGGATTCTGTCCTCAATGTCGGAATAATCCTCTATCTGGAGTCCGTTTGAAAGCATGCTCATAACGGCGCAAAGGCTATCAAGGTTTTCCACCTTTGACGTAACCCTTATCTGTATCCACTTATTATCTTCCATTGCTTCCTCATTTCTTGAAGCGGCTGAAAAAGCTGCTGCGCTTGGAGAAATTCTTCTCCTGACAGCTTTCCGCAAAGCTGCGAAGAAGCTTCTTCTGCTCTTCATTTAAGTTCTTGGGAGTTTCAACCACTACCTTAACGTAAAGATTGCCCTTGCCTCTGCCGTTTACATCGGGAACGCCCTTCTGCTTTATTGTAAACATCGTTCCCGTCTGTGTGCCCTCGGGGATATCGTAATCAACGTCGCCCTCCATTGTGGGTATCTTGATCTTAGCGCCCAATGCCGCCTCCGCGAAGGTGATGGGAACCTCACAGTAAAGATCTCTGCCGTCACGCTCAAATACGGGATGGGGACGAACGGATACCTGGATAATAAGGTCGCCTGCCGCGCCGCCGTTTCTGCCGTCGTTACCCTGGGCGCGAAGAGCTATTCTCTGCCCGTCGTCAATGCCTGCGGGAATGGTTACCTCAAGCTTCTTATTTATCTTTACCATACCCTTGCCCTTACAGTTCTGGCAAGGAGTTTTTATAATCTTACCCGTACCCTTACAGTCGGGACACGCCGTTGTGGACTGCATTACGCCAAATGCGGTTCTCTGCTGAACTCTTACGCTACCCGTGCCGTTACACTTGGTACATCTTTCCGCGCTTGTGCCCTTTTCGGCACCCGAGCCTCCGCAATCTCCGCATTTCTGGATTCTTGCGTAGGATACCTCCTTCTTACAGCCAAAGAACGCCTCTTCAAAGGAAAGAACTACCCTTATGCCGATGTCGTCTCCCTGCTGAGGAGCATTAGCGCGTCTTGAGGACGTGGAGCCACCGCCAAAGAAGGATGAGAAGATATCGCCCATATCAAAGCCGAAGTCGCCAAAGTCTCCGAAGCCACCGCCTCCGCCAAAGCCTCCGCCCTGCTCAAAAGCCGCGTGACCATACTGGTCGTATTTAGCCTTCTTATCCGCATCGGAAAGAACACCGTACGCTTCGTTTATTTCCTTGAACTTCTGCTCTGCCTCGGCATTACCGGGATTCATATCGGGATGGTATTTTTTCGCAAGAGTACGGTACGCCTTCTTAATTTCGTCGGCGCTTGCGCCCTTGGATATACCTAAAGTTTCGTAATAATCTCTTTTTTCTGCCATATATACCTCTTAAGTTGCCGTAGGCAACCCGTTTATGGGTTAGCGAAATAAGTGCAGAAGGCGTGAATGCGTACACGTCGGCGTACTGGCGTACGACAGAGTAGCAGTCACGTCTAAAAAACAGACACATAAGAAAGAAGAGATTTTGCAAAATTGCAAAATCTCAACTTTGCTATTTATAACATAAATCAGTAAAATAAACGATTATCCATTAAACCGTGTCTGTTTTTGGTCTGTGCTTGTTACAGCAACCCATAATCAAATCAGTTGTTGGTCTTATCTTCGAAATCAGTGTTGTAATAAGTTCCGTCATTACCCTGATTTCCGCCCATATCGGGACCTGCGCCCTGTGCTCCGTCCTGCTGTGCGTAAAGCTTTTCGCTTACTGCGTAGAACGCCTTTTCAAGAGCGTCGGAGTCTGCCTTGATAGCCTCTGTATCGTTTGTCTTAACAGTTTCCTTAAGCTTTTCGATAGCAGCCTTAACGGGAGCCTTATCGTCCTCGCTTACCTTGTCGCCGATATCGTTAAGAGTCTTTTCGCTCTGGAAAATAAGGGACTCTGCTCTGTTCTTTGTTTCAACAGCCTCTTTAAGCTTCTTATCCTCCTCAGCATACTTCGCAGCCTCGTTTACAGCCTTATCAATATCCTCCTTGGACATATTTGAGGAGGACTGAATTGTGATGTGCTGCTCCTTACCTGTACCCTTATCTGTTGCAGTTACGTTTACGATACCGTTAGCGTCAATATCAAAGGTTACCTCAATCTGGGGAATTCCGCGGGGAGCGGGAGCAATTCCGTCAAGGGAGAACATTCCGAGTGTGGTATTGCCTGCAGCCATTTCTCTTTCACCCTGGAGAACGTGGATCTGTACGGAGGGCTGATTGTCTGCCGCTGTTGAGAAGATCTGGCTCTTCTTAACGGGGATGGTTGTATTTCTTTCAATAATCTTTGTGCAAACGCCACCGAGGGTTTCAATACCGAGGGACAAGGGTGTTACGTCAAGAAGAAGAAGATCCTTAACGTCACCGCCGAGAACACCGCCCTGAATTGCGGCGCCGATAGCTACGCACTCGTCGGGGTTAATGCCCTTGAAGGGCTCCTTGTGGATAAAGCTCTTAAGAGCCTCCTGTACGGCGGGAATTCTGGAAGAGCCGCCAACGAGAAGCACCTTATCAATTTCGGATACGGAAAGTCCCGCATCGGAAAGAACCTGCTTTGTAGGCTTCATTGTAGCCTCTACAAGATCAGCTGTAAGCTCGTCGAACTTTGCTCTTGTAAGAGTAGCGTCGAAGTGCTTAGGACCTGTTGCATCTGCTGTAATGAAGGGCAAGTTGATATTGGAGGAGGTTACGCCTGAAAGCTCGATCTTAGCCTTTTCAGCC
>JAZQLK010000245.1:0-2279 GCA_045542635.1 Eubacteriales bacterium | reverse complement strand
GTGTCAAGAGAACAACGGGTCAGCACCCTGGCGGAATAGTTGTTGTACCAAAGGAAAATGAAATTTACGATTTCTGTCCCGTTCAGCATCCTGCTGATGATGCAACGTCAAACATAGTAACAACTCATTTTACCTTCGAATATCTTCACGATACGCTTCTTAAGCTTGATGAGCTTGGACACGATATTCCGACCAAGTATAAGATGCTTGAGGAATATACCAAAACCTCGGTTCTTGACGTTCCTATGAACGACAGAAAAGTATACGATCTTCTTTTGACCACGGAGCCCCTCGGTTCCCCTGATCTTTTGAAGGACCTTGGATGTAAGGTTGGAACATACGGCTTACCCGAGCTTGGTACCAAATTCGTTCAGCAGATGCTTGAGGATTCCAAGCCCAAGAATTTCTCCGACCTGTTACAGATCTCCGGTCTTTCCCACGGTACTGACGTATGGCTCGGTAACGCTCAGGATCTTATTAAGGACGGAACCTGCACGATTTCCGAGGTTGTGGGAACACGTGACAGTATTATGATATACCTTATTTACAAAGGTCTTGATAAGAGTATGGCGTTTAAAATAATGGAGGACGTACGTAAGGGTAAGGGCGTTAAGCCTGAATACGAGGAGGCTATGAAGGCAAATAACGTGCCCGATTGGTATATTAGCTCCTGTAAAAAGATAAAGTATATGTTCCCCAAGGCGCACGCTGTTGCTTACGATATTTCTGCAATCCGTCTCGGATGGTATAAAATATACTATCCAATGGAATTTTACGCGGCGTATCTTACGGTAGCGCCGGGCGGCTTTGAAGCATCAATGGTTGCCCACGGTAAGCGCGGTATTCTTGACAGATTAAAGGAAATTGAAGAGAAGGGCACGGATGCTACGCAGAAGGAAAAGGAAATGGTAGTAGCTCTTCAGCTTGCATACGAATGTCTTGCGAGAAAGATCGAATTTCTTCCTGTTGATTTCTATAAATCCGACGCATTTAAATTCCTACCCGAGGATGGAAAGATAAGACTTCCGTTTTCATCCATTGCGGGTGTAGGCGATACGGCGGCTGAAAAGATTGCTGAGGCGCGCGATAGCGGAGAGGTTTTCTCAATTGAGGATTTCCATCAGAAAACGTCCCTCTCCAAAACGGTTATGCAGCTTTTACAGGATAACGGAGTATTTGGCAATATGTCCGCTACCAACCAGATATCGATGTTTTAAAATTTAAAAGGACGAGAATTTTCTCGTCCTTTTTTATGCTATAAAAAATTCTTCGTTAAATAGACCGTCGTATTTTTCTATAATTAGCTTATCTCCTTTATTTGGGATTTTTGTTCATAGTTGACTCCGAAAATTTATCTGTAATATTTTTTTATTGAACAAATTCCGCTTTTCATAATTAAATATCTTAAAAACGGAGAGCAGAGTACGGATCTTTTAAATGTTTTTGAATAAAGCTTCATTCTTAATTTAAAGGTAAATCTTTTATAAAAGCGTATTATAGCACCTTTATTATATCCTTTCTCAAAAGCATCGGCAAGAAGCTTTCCGCTTAAAATAGCGCTGCTTATCCCTTCAAAGGAGCTTGCGCTTACAAAGCCTGCTGCCTCGCCTAACAGAAAGACGTTTTCGCATCCGCATATAAAATCTTTAAATCGTCGAGGACTTGAAAGCATACACGCCTCGGTTTTTACCGGCTCCCCGAATGAGCAGTTTGAAAGCTCCTCAAATCTTTTTTTCTGATTTTCAAAGCTTTCTCTGCAGTTTTTAGATTTAAAAGCTCCGCCAAAAATCGTATAACCATCCTTAAGTATGGTCCAGGAACAGCTATCACTTGTTATTTTATCAAAAATACAGGAATAAGGAGGGAAGCAGTCGGTTTCACATTTAAACCATTGCTGTATGGACGTATATCTGTATAATTGTCCTTTAAAGAAGGCTTTTCTTACAATTGAGCTTCCTCCGTCGGCGCCTACCAAATATTTTGTATATAATTCTGTACCGTCCTTTAATTTGATACGGTATCCGCCATCGCTTTTTAAAACCTCGGTACATCTTCCGTTAATTATGTCTACGTTATTAGGTACAAGAGAGAGAAGCCATTTATCAAATTCATATCTGTTCATATTGAGATAATTTCTTTGATAATGCCGTACTTTTCTTTTATGTATGTCAATTGTTTCGACCTCAAATATCTGTGGGTCGGAAAGAATATAATTTGGCAAGGTTAAATTAAGCTTTGCAAGCTCCTTTTGGGCATCAGGTGCTAAAAGTCCTCCACAG
>JAZQLK010000244.1:0-4151 GCA_045542635.1 Eubacteriales bacterium | reverse complement strand
CAACTCCTTGGCTCACAGAACGACATGGCTACGATCCGACTTCGGTCCCTTTATGTACCGCGAAAACGGAAAGCTCCGTATGATGTGGTCAAGCTTCCTTCACGGAAGATACGTTGTTCTTATTGCGGAGAGCGACTCCATAAAGGGTGAGTGGACACATCTTGGCAGTCAGTACGATTTCTGCGGCGGACACGGAATGATATTTACAGACTTAAATGGCAAGCGTATGATATCACTTCACAGCCCAAACACCGCGGATCTTGAAAGAGCAAAATTCTTTGAAATTTAATAAAAAGCCGCACCGTTACTGAAAATTCGTTACATAAATGTAAATTTTTGCGCTTTGCAGATATATTTTTGTAAAGCGCATTTAATTTTGATTGACAAATGGATTAAAACATTGTATCATATATGTGATAAAAATTTAAAAACGAGGTCTAATATATGTCAAACAAGGAATGGAGTATTTCTCTGAAAAAGGAATTTTATAAGGATATTGTGGGAATCGTACTGTTTCCCCTCCTTCTTACCATATTCGCAACTGTAATTTTCTTCGTATATCTTTCCCCCACGGTACAGACCATAAGGGAAGGCGGAAAAACGAATTACAGCGACCAAGTGGCTGATTTTTACCGTATTGAAGCCTATAAGGACGAATTTGGAGATACCAGCGCCAAGGAGGACAACTTGCTTATCGTATACCTTGTTGACGCCGAGGGTAAGCAGTTCTACTGTATGTCAAAGCTTGGCTCAAACGTAAGCGATAGCGTTGTAAAGCTTTTTGGAAACGCCGATAGCGAATTCGGTAAAATTGTTACGGGCTCTATGGATGAAGTGTTCAAGGATACTATGGCAAGCAACTTAACGGTTATTATTGACGGTATGACCGACAAGGTTGAGGCTCTTAAGCTTTCCTCCTCATTTAAAGCCGAAAGCGATAAATCCGCCCTTGCGGAATCCAAGCTTGTAAACAAAAGCTCCCTTAACGTGTCTGCAGATAGCGTAAATGCTTCTCTCCAAGCCTTTACCGAAGAAACAGGTATTCCTGCGGTTATAGTAATTGACGATATCGAAGCTGTATTTGAAAAGAGGATGCCCGTTGGCGATATCGCTCTTCTTGTAATTCTCGTTATTGTGGCTGTGATCTCAATTGCTTCCACAACCAAAAAGGTAATTACAAGAATCCGCTTCGAAAAGAATCCCCAGCTTTTCTATAAGCCCACCATTTACGACGCAAACGACAAGGATGAAAACGAATAAAAATCGACACAGGGTCACCCCTGTGTCTTTTTTTATTGTAAAATTATTGACTATCATAAAAAAAGATGTTAAAATAGTAATATACGCGTAAGGAGGTATATTATGGCTATCGGCTTATCAAATCACGAGGTATATCCAAGGGTCGTAAGATGCGGTGTTCCCCAGACTGTGAGCATCGTTCCCGTTGGTAATATAGCTAAATTCAATGACGAGTGGGTATACAACATAGGTATCGTTCCCACCGAATGCTCCGAAGAAACTTATATCGAAAACGAAAGAATCCCCGAAACTATAAAGGTTAAGCCTCAAAACGGTGTTATTACCTTTACATATACGTTTGAAGATGAGCAGGAATGGGCGCTTCTTTTAGCTCCAGAAATCTATCCTACCTCCATAAGAAAATATTCTCTCTACTCCGTTCTTGACGATCTTTACGAAAGGACACCCTACAAGGGTGACCTTCACGCTCATTCAAACGCCTCCGACGGAAACGAGGAGGGTATTATCGTGGCGGCGAATTACCGTAAAAACGGCTTCGATTTCTTTGCCCTCACGGACCATCACAAATATCAGCCCTCCATTGACACTATCGAATTTTACAAGGATCTTCCTATAGACTTTAAAATTTTTCCCGGTGAGGAAATCCATTTAAAGGGCTACTATATCCATACGGTAAACTTTGGGGGTAAGTCAAGCGTAAACGATTATTACAACGCCAACCCCGAGGCGCGCCACGAGGAAATAAAGAAAATATCCGAAGCTCTTGACGTACCAAAGGGCATAAACAGGCTTGAATACGCATACAGAAAATGGATAGCGGATGAAATCCACAAGCGAAACGGCTTTGCCATTATAGCTCATCCCTTCTGGATATGGAAGGATGAATTTCATATGCGTCCCAAGATGGTTGATTTTCTTCTCGAAAAGGGACATTACGACGCTATGGAAATCGTAAGCGGCGTTTCCCCTCACGAAACCAATTTGCAAACCGCATTTTACAACGAGCAAAGAGCTAAGGGCAGAAAAATAGCCATCGTAGGCTCCAGCGACTGTCACGGCACGGATCCTGCTCTGTTCTTCAATAATTCAAAGTCCATCGTTTTCGCAAAGGATCTTGAATACGAATCAATCTGCTCTGCCATATCGGACCTTTACTCCGTGGCGGTGGAAACAAGACCTAACGAGGAGCCAAGGGTTTACGGTCCCTTCCGTCTTGTTAAATACGCAAGATACTTGCTTAAAAACTACTTCCCCATGCACGATGAAGCGTGCTACGAGGAGGGCAGACTTATGAAGGAATACATAAGAGGTGACGAAAACGCCAAGGAATTACTTAAGCTTATGAAGGGCAGAACAAAACGCCTTGCAGATAAACTACTTAAACAAGGAGAATAAAAATGAAGCAAATTCCCGTAGATTTTAAAAACAGTCTTGTAGGCTGGTGGGGCGATTACGCTACCGAGCTTATGACGGAATATCAGCAATCGGTTGAAGAAGGCCTTGATATTGCCGCTTACGAAAATCTCTTTAAGGAGGTTTCCAAGCTTCCCTCAACGGAGGCTAAAGCAATGCTTGCAGACGGACTCTTCCATCTTATATACAATGCGGATATGGTTGAAGGCTACGAGCATAACGAGCCCTCCGATCTTGAAGCTATTAAATCCTTAAGAAAAAAGACACTTCCTCCCCTTGATTTCACAAAAATTGACAGAAAAAAGGTTGAGGGCGCCTGGTACGGACGTATTGCGGGTTGCCTTCTCGGTAAGCCCATTGAGGGTATCCGCTACGATGGATTGACGGCGTTTCTTAAGGCTACGGACAACTATCCTATGTCAAGATACATTAAATACAAGGAGCTTACTCCCGAGCTTTGTAAGATTGCAAGCTACGATCTTCTTTACAATGGCAAGAAGAATTGGTACATTGATAACCTTGAATACGCTCCCGTTGACGACGATACAAACTACGTTGTTATGAACTGTCTTATTACAGATTGGTTCGGCAGAGATTTTACTCCTATGCAGATGGCTGACTCCTGGCTTAAGCTTCAGCCCAAGGAGGCTTATTGCACGGCTGAAAGAATTGCCTTCGCTAACTTTATAAGAGGATATAAGCCCCCCTACTCTGCAGTTTACAAGAATCCTTACAGAGAATGGATCGGAGCCCAGATAAGAGGCGACTATTTCGGCTACTGTAATCCCGGTGACACCGAAAAGGCGGCTCAGATGGCGTTTAACGATGCTTGTATATCCCACGTTAAGAACGGTATTTACGGCGAAATGTGGGCGTCCGCTACCATTGCGGCGGCAGCGGTATGTAACGATCCCCGACTTGCTATTCTCTACGGTATGGAGGAAATTCCCGCAACCTCCCGTCTTTACAAGGCTCTTTCAAAAGCTGTTGAAAACTACGACAGCGGTATGACCGAGGAGGAATGGTTTGCCGATTTCCATTCAAGATGGGATGACAGAAACGGTCACCATTGGTGCCACACCATCTCCAATGCTGAAATTTGCGCAGCTTCAATTCTCTACGGCAAGGGCGACTTTGCAAAGAGCATCTGTATCGCCGTACAGAACGGCTTTGACACAGACTGTAACGGCGCAACCGTGGGCTCTATCTGCGGTATTATGAACGGCATTGACGGTATCGACAAGGAATGGTACGAGGGCTTCAACGGTACTCTTGCCACATCTCTTTGCAATTATCCCAGAGCAAAGCTTGACGAGTACGTTGACAAAACGATGAAGCACATTGAGTCAAGATAAACAGTAAAGCTAAATGCGGTATTAAAAAGAATTTTTAATCAAACATACAGAAAACGGATGTCATTTTTATGACATCCGTTTTTATTAAATCAACTTATTCCTTTACGCTTCCGTCGGGATTGA
>JAZQLK010000243.1:0-3342 GCA_045542635.1 Eubacteriales bacterium | reverse complement strand
TCGGAGCCATTACTCTTATAGGCGGTATTGTTCAGGTCATTAAGATCCTGGCAAACAGAAGAAGGGGCGCTTCCTTTACATTCTCTATTATCACCGCCTGCGTAACCATAATCTGCGCCGTTGCAGCTCTTATTTTCCCCGACGTTGTAATGACCGTTTATCCTATGATGATAGGCTTGTTTGTCATTATAGACGGTGCCTTCAAGCTCCAGACGGTTATAAATTCCAAAAGATATAATATGAAAATGTGGTGGTTCTTACTCATTATCTCCTGCGTAACAATTTTCGGCGGTTTCCTTTGCGTAAGAGTAAGACTTACCGAGGACAATTTCCGTTTGTTCTCCTTTATACTCGGCGCATCCCTTACGGTATGCGGAGTACAGAATTTCTTCTCTCTCTTCTACCTCGGCAAAATAGTTAAGCGCGCATCCTCTGAATATAGCAAAAACGCAACTGATATAAGCGAGGACGCGGTTATTGCAGACTCCTACATCAACACAGATCCCAAACGCATCAAGGAAGAAATTCTTACAGTAGAGGATAAAAAGCCTATAAACGTAGCAGACTTTGAGGAAGTTAAAGAAAAGGAAAAAATTGAAGAATAAAGATAGGGGGCGGAAAATCCGCTCCCTATATACTTTATTCGAACTGTGTACGCATCCATTCAATATGCTCATAAAGCCAAATATCGAATTTTTCTTTTTGTTCCTGCAAGGGCTTTAACGACGTACCAAAACGAGCGTTCTGATATTCTAAAAGCTGGGAATGAGCTTCTAAATCTATCTTGGAAAGGGCTTCCTCAACATAAGAATTAAGCTCTCCCCTCGTTTGTGTGAAAAGCTCATTATATCGAGCCTGAAAGGATGGTTTTTTAATAAGCCGGTGATAATAGAACGGAGCCGTGCTCCAGTACATACGAATAGTTGAAAGACCGTTAGTATTTCCCATATATGAATCAAAATCCCAGTTCGGTCCCATATTAAGCTTCGTATTTCCCGTAGAATCCTTTTTGTAGAGGAAAATATTACAACCGCCTCCGTCGTTAATACACAGATAATCCGACACAAGAAGCCATTTTACAAAAGAATCAAGGTCAATATAATCAAGATACGAGTCATCGTTTTTCTTAAGAGCGTTCTCAAAATCGATTATATAATTTTTAAGGTAAATAACTTGAGGAGAGTCCTCTTTAAGCTTGTCGGAATCCGGATACTTAAAGGTATAATACATTTTTGTATTTTGAGTCATAGGAGTATCAAAATACAAGTCCTCATTCCACCAGTACGCATCACACTCGAATACAAAGCCGTCATTATCTACAGGTACACGCCATTGCTCGTCTCCGACACCGCTTCCCTTTTCAACCGCCTCGGATAAAACGTAAAGACCACGGTAGTCTCCGTTGATATACAAGCTTACGTAACAGTAATCGGGAGACCATTCAGTTCCTACGGCATCCGCTATAGCATCTCCGCATACACGGTAAAGCTCCTCACCGTAATTAAGCAACAGCCAGTCCTTTTCAGCATAGGATTTACTGTCATCCTCACGCCCGATTAAAGGAGCTAACAAATCAGCCTTTTCACTAAGCTTAATTTTATAAGGATATCTTGCGTTTTTAGCGTGAGCAGCGCTTGTATTGCCTCTTACCTTGAATTTAGCGTTAAGAAAATCTTCGTTTTCTTCATTATTTGAGGATGAATTATAAACCACCTCATTATTTTCGTTATAAAGAGTCACAATACATTGCCTATATGTGGCGTTTGTAATTCCCGCTCCCATGCCGTTAGACGGCTTTTGAGCGTTATCGAACTTCGGCAGCATAAGATTTTCGGTAGTGATTTCAACTCTCGGGAAGGAAACCTCCTTCGGCTTTTTCATATAGTAAGCGGAAATATCTATCCGTTTTCCTATATTGTTATAGCCAACCGCTCTCATTGAAACGGTATACGTCTTATTTTCCGACATTGAAAATAGCTCTGCCTTACCTAATGATGCATCCACATATTCGGTCTTATAGCTATCTCCATCCTGATAGCCTATTTCAACGTAGCGTAATGGCTCATCAGAATTTTGCATCCACGAAACCGTTATTTTACCATCATCGGATATACCGTAGCCGTAATCTTCAAGCATCTCTTCAGTTGAATCGAACAATTCTCTTACAATTATACTTATCTGAAGGTCTGATTTTACATCACTTACACAGTAAACATCTCCACCTAAATCTTCAATTTTAGAGTAATTTCCTTCTATAGCAATGGAAAAAATACTGTATTTTTTAAGAGGTATCAATTTAAGCCATATTTTTCCCGTTCCGTCGTTTTTAGGCTTACCTCCGGGACTTTCGGAAGTGTAATAAATCCCCTTTAACTCATCGGGAACCAAGGAATCTCCAACATAAGGAGAAGCATCTACCTGACTGTTTAATTTAACTGTGGCAGTAAAATAATCGGGCAACTCTTCTACGTTATTATTGTCATTGCTACTGTCGTCACCTAAATTATTGTTATCATCGTCTTTATCATCCTCGGGCAAGGTTGTGATAGCTTCCGTAGAGCCGGTAATATCAGTAGTTGTACTGTTATCGACAGTATCCTTGCATCCCACAATGCTTACACAAAGTATAAAAGCAATAATAACTAATGCAATTTTCAAGCAATTTATTTTAATTTTTCTATCCATCGAATAACTCCTTTGTCTTTGGAATCCTATTAAGGAGTGTGCGAAAGCCGTCAGGCTTTCGAGGGTAATGCTCTCGCATTACCGTAAATTTTTGTGTTTCAAAAATTTACATCACATATATTATATTTTAACATCTTATGTACCGAATGTCAATGTTAAAAAGAGCGGAAAAATTTCCGCTCTTTTTTGTTCTTGATATTTTATTTTTGTCTACTTTTTTCTACAATTCTCAGAAGATAATAAATATGATTTATCCCTTCAAACTGATTATTTAAATTCAGTCAGATCCTCGCAGAGCATTCTTTTTCTCAAAATTGAGTAATACTCCTCCGTGGGATTTCCGTTAAGTATGCCTGTATTGGCTCTTATGGCTTCTATAACAAGCTCGGGATTGATATTTTTATCTCCGCCACCGCATAGAATTGCGTTGATTTTTATTTTTCCGCTTTCCTCTTTAACCTCTGCGGATTTTATGTAATCCTTAACGTTTATCTCCTTTTCCGTTCCCTTGGATTTTTTTGTAACGAACAAGTCCTCGGAAAGAAGCTTACTTATTATATCCGCCGTATCCTCTTTTACGGATGGGGATACTATTTCCATTTCATAATCTATGTAGACTATATTTTTAAGCTTCTGCAAGTCGGATCGTAGCCATGT
>JAZQLK010000242.1:0-8829 GCA_045542635.1 Eubacteriales bacterium | reverse complement strand
GCTATGTCTGTTTCCGCAGTTTTGCGTTTAATTTCAGCAACTCTCATTTTATTTCTCCTTTAAAATTTCGGATACCTGTGAAAGGAATGCATCCATCATATCCTTTGTTCCTATGGTTATACGGTTGAAATCCTTGATTTTTTCCTTCTTAAAATGTCTTATAAGGATTCCTCTTTCCTTAAGCCTTATATAAAGCTCCTCACCCGATATTTCGGGATGTCTTGCAAAAATGAAGTTAGCAACGGAGGGGAGAACGAAAAATCCCATAGAGGTAAGCTTTTCTTTCGTATATTCTCTGTTTTCCATTATGGTCCTACAGTTGTTCATATAGTACTCGTTATCATCAAGAACCGCGCATCCAACCGCCATTGTCATTCTGTTGATGTTATAAGGGTTTGTGGAATACTTAATGGTGTTCAGGTCACAGATAAGCGCCTTATTGCCTATTCCGAAGCCGAGGCGCGCGCCTGCCAATGAACGGGATTTTGAAAACGTACCCGTGACGAGTAAATTATCGTATTTTTCCGTAAGCTTAATAGCGCTTTCTCCGCCAAAATCAACATAGGCCTCGTCAATTATAACCACGTTATCGGGGTTTGACTTAACTATTTCCTCTATCTGCCATAAGGGGAGAGCCATACCCGTGGGAGCGTTGGGATTTGCTATAACAACGTTTTTGTTTATGCTCACGTAATCCTTATAGTCAACGGAAAAATCATCCTTCAAGGGAATTTCCTCGTAAGGAATACCGTTAAGCTCCGCAAATACGGGATAGAAGCCGTATGTTATATCGGGGAATACAATGGGATGCTCCTTATCGCAAAATGCCATAAATGCAAAGTTGAGAATTTCGTCGGAGCCGTTTGTCATAAGCACGTTTTCCTTGGAAACGCCGAACACGTCTGCCGCCTTTTTTGTAAGGATACTGCATTCGGGGTCGGAATAAAGCTGAAGCCTTTCGGCTTCGAGCCTTGCCGCCTCGCAAGCTCCCTCCGACGGAGGAAAGGGAGATTCATTGGTGTTTAATTTTACATATTTCATATCCTTGGGCTGTTCACCGGGAACGTACGCCTCAAGGCTCGAATATTTACTGCTGAAAAATCTGCTCATATCATTCCTCAAAACGTATGGTCGCGCTCTTTGCGTGAGCGTCAAGACCCTCTTTTTTAGCAAAATAGGAAACCTTGTCGGCTACCTTGGAAAGAGCCTCTCTCGTATAGTACGTGAACTGAGATTTCTTTACGAAATCGTCAACGGACAAGGGGCTTGAAAATCTTGCCGTGCCGCTTGTGGGAAGAGTATGGTTAGGGCCTGCAAAGTAATCGCCGAGAGCCTCGGGACAGTACTTACCCATAAAGATGGAGCCTGCGTGCTTGATCTTGTCAAGATAGTCAAAGGGGTTGTCAACGCAGATTTCAAGATGCTCGGGAGCGATCTCGTTTGCAATATCAATAGCCAGCATAAGATTATTCTCCGCAACTATAATCTTGCCGTTATTGTCAATGGAATATCTTGCAATCTCCGCTCTGGGAAGGCAGGGAATCTGCTTTTCAAGCTCGCAGCTTACCTGCTTTGCAAAATCGTAGCTGTCTGTAACGAGAACCGCGCTTGCCATTCTGTCGTGTTCTGCCTGAGAAAGCAGATCAGCCGCCACGTATGCGGGATTACAGGTTGAATCCGCAACCACAAGTATCTCGGAGGGGCCTGCTATCATATCGATATTTACCTTGCCGAACACCTGCTTCTTGGCTTCCGCAACGTAAGCGTTACCGGGGCCTACGATCTTATCAACCTTGGGTATGCTCTCAGTACCGTATGCAAGGGCGGCAATTGCCTGAGCGCCTCCCACCTTGAATATTCTGTCAACACCCGCGATTTTTGCAGCCGCTAAAATAACTGGGTTTACCTTACCGTTTTTCATAGGAGGGGTAACCATAACTATCTCACGGCATCCCGCTATTTTTGCGGGGATGGAATCCATAAGAACGGTGGAAGGATAAGCCGCTGTGCCACCCGGAACGTAAAGACCTACCTTTTCAATAGGCATAATCTTCTGTCCCGTTACCACACCGTCCTTTTCGCTTATTACAAAGCTGTTTCTTACCTGACGCTTATGGAAATCACGGATATTCTTTGCCGCCTCCTCGATAATGGAAACAAATTCCTTATCAACGGATGCAAACGCCTCGTCAATCTCCTCGGGTGTTACCTCAAGGGAGGAAAGAGTCGCCTTATCGAACTTTTCGTTATACTCGAAAATAGCCTTATCCTTGTTAGTTATTACGTTAGCGATTATTTCAGAAACAACGCCCTCTACGTTTGAAGCTATGTTTCCACGGAAGAATATCTCGTCATTGGATACCTCTCCGTACTTGTATATCTTAATCATCGGTCTTTACCTGAGCCTTCATACATTTAACTATATTTTCAATTTCTTCAGTTTTGAATTTAAAGCTTGACTTGTTGGAAATAAGTCTTGCGCTTATGGGAACTATGGTTTCAACAACGGAAAGGTCATTTTCCTTAAGCGTTGTTCCCGTTTCCACAATATCAACTATAACATCGGAAAGTCCAAGAATAGGAGCAAGCTCAATTGAGCCGTTAAGCTTGATAATATCTATATCGCGACACTTGGATGCGTAGAATTTCTTCGCTATGTTTACAAACTTGGTTGCAACCTTAAGTGTTTTCGCTCCGTCGTCGTAGAAGCCGTTTTTACCCGCTACCGCCATACGGCATTTACCCATATTAAGGTCAAGAAGCTCATATACGTCGGGAGAGTATTCAAGAAGAATATCCTTACCCGCAACGCCGATATCGGCAGCGCCTCTCTCAACATAAATTGAAACGTCGGAGGGCTTTACCCAGAAGAAGCGGATTCCCTTCTCCTTATTTTCAAATATAAGCTTTCTTGTATTTTCCTTGATGGAGGGACACTCGTAGCCTGCACGCTCAAACATTGCGTAAACCTTTTCGCCGAGTCTTCCCTTTGGGAGAGCTACGTTAATCATATTACTCACCCTCCTTGCAAAGATATTTTATTTCTCTGTATCTTAATCTTTGGGGAATTGCCTTCTGGGCGCTTACGAGAAGTCCTTTGTCCGTAAGCTCCTTTACGGCGCTCATAACGAGAGCGGCGTCCGTTGAATCATCGTAAACGATAAGCGTATCCACGTCGTAAAGCTTCTTTTCCGTCTCAAGCTCTTCAAGGAGATCAAGATAAAGAGCAAAGCCGATAGCTCCGCTTTTTCTGCCCATTCTCTCAATAAGCTTATCATATCTTCCTCCCGACAAAACGCTGTCGCTGATGCCGTTTATAAAGCCGTTAAATACGATACCGTTATAGTAGCTCATATCGTTAAGAACGGAAAAATCTATTCTTATATTGTTTTTATACTCTGTTTTATCAATAAGAGCGCAGAGCGCTTTAAGGTCGGAAAGCTCCGCCCTTGCTCTTTCTCCCGTACAGATTGCGTCAAGGTCGGAAATTACCTTGTCGGTCATTCCGTACATATTTACAAGGGCGCACACCCTTTCCGTCTGCTTTGCATCAACGGAGAAGGTCTTACAAAGGGATTCTGTTTCGTGAAGGTTTCTTTCGGAAATAAGTCTTACCGCCTCCCTCTTAAAGTCCTCGCTATCCGACGCCTCGTCAAGAATGGCGGACACTACACCCATATGGGAAATATCAAGAACAAAATCGGGGGACACCGTATCAAGGCTTCTTGCCGCCAGATAAACCGCCTCGAATATATCGTATGAATCTATATCTCCGATGCACTCAAGACCCGCCTGCATAATTTCCTTGAACTGGTGAGTCCTCTGTGATACTCTGTAAACGTTTTCGTTATAATAAACCTTCTGCTTACAGCCTGCTTCATCGGTTGTATTCTTTATTATAGAGAGAGTAACGTCGGGCTTTAACGCAAGAAGCTTACCGTTTGTATCGTTAAAGGTGATTACGCTGTCGCTTACAAGAAAATCCTTGTTGCGTACGTAAATATCGTACTCCTCGAATTTACTCATTTTAAAAGGTAAATACCCGTAGCTGTTGTAAAGAGCTCTTAAGGCGAATATTGCCTTCTCATCACTTTTAAAAAGCTTGTTATCTATCATTTTTCGTCCTTCTTATCAAGTCTTTCAAGAACTAATTTGTAGCCGCCGTCACCGTAGCCAAGACATTTATTTACGCGGCTTATGGTTGCGGTGCTCATACCCGTTTCACGGCTTACTACCGTGTAGTTCTCGCCGTTTGAGAGCATAGTCGCCGCCTTCAATCTCTGGGATATATCCTGTATTTCCTTTACGGTACAGATATCCTCAAAAAATTTATAACATTCCTCTACTGTTTCAAGGGTGAGAATAGCCTCGAAAAGTCTGTCGGTATCATTTCCATGGGTTCTGTTCATATTTTACCTCGCTTTAGCACTTTAGCACTTTAGTATGCTAAATTATAGCATTATTGCGTTTGATTGTCAAGAGCTTTTTCACATTTTATTATTTATATAAATATTTAAAGCCGAATCCGCCCCGTATAAGGGCGGATGGCATATAAATCAAAGCTCGGCAATTACCTCTACCTCGCAAAGAACTCCCTTGGGAAGATCCTTTACGGCTACGCAGCTGCGGGCGGGCTTGGAGGAAAAATACTTACCGTATACTTCATTGAACGCGGCAAAATCCTTGATATCCGCAAGGAAGCAGGTGGTCTTAACCGCCTTATCGTAGGATGAACCCGCTGCCGAAAGAACCTCACCGAGATTCTTCATAACCTGCTCTGTCTGTCCGACGATATCATTTGCCTCAACGTTTCCCGTAGCGGGGTTTATTGCTATTTGACCGGATGTAAATACAAGACCGCCGCTTACCACTGCCTGAGAGTAGGGACCTATTGCGGCAGGCGCTTTATCAGTTGCAATTTTTTTCATTTTGAACTCCTTATAAAAGCTTGAAGCCGAAATCACAAAGCGCCTTCTTTATCTGGCATATGTGCTCGAAGTTTCTTGTTTCAAGACTGATTCTTAAGTAGCATCCGTTAACGTCGGAGCCCTCGTTGGCTCTTTCGTGATGAACGGAAATTACGTTACCGCCAAGGTCGGCGATAATGCGGGATACGTTCTTTAACTGACCGGGCTTGTCGGCAAGCTCAATCATAAGCTGAGCCGTTCTGCCTGACATAAGAAGACCTCTCTTGATTACTCTTGAAAGGATGGTAACGTCAATATTACCGCCTGAAAGAACGCAAACCGTCTTTTTGTTTTCAATATCCACCTTGCCGAACATAGCAGCGGCTACCGCAACTGCGCCTGCGCCCTCTGTAACAAGCTTATGCTGCTCCATAAGAGCGAGAATTGCTGCGGATATCTCGTCATCCGTAACCGTTACTATTTCGTCAACGTATTTTTTACAAAGCTCATAGGTAAGGTCACCGGGCTTCTTTACTGCAATACCGTCGGCAATTGTGGAAACGGAGGGTAGCTCCTCTATCTGTGAATCGCGAACGGAATTGAGCATAGAGGGAGCGCCTGATGCCTGTACGCCGTAAACCTTAATGTTAGGATTGAGCATCTTCATAGTGTAAGCAATACCGGAAATAAGTCCGCCGCCTCCAATGGGAACTATAATAGCGTCAAGGTCGGGAAGCTGCTCCGCAACCTCAAGGGCTATTGTGCCCTGACCTGCAATAACGTCTGCATCATTAAAGGGATGAATAAAGGTATATCCCTTCTCATCGCGAAGCTCAAGAGCCTTTTTGTAAGCGTCGTCGTAAACGCCCTCGACAAGGCAAACCTCGGCGCCGTAGCTCTTTGTAGCCTCTACCTTGGAGATGGGAGCGCCGTCAGGTAAGCAGATAACCGCTTTAATACCGTTTTTCTGAGCCGAAAGAGCAACGCCCTGGGCGTGATTTCCCGCTGAGCAGGCGATAACGCCTCTTGCTTTTTCCTCGTCGGTAAGAGTGGACATCTTATAGTAAGAGCCTCTTACCTTGAATGAGCCTGTAATCTGTAAATTTTCTGTTTTAAGATATAACTGCGCGCCGGGCTTAAGCTTTGGGGCGTAGATAATATCGGTTTTTCTTATAACGTTTTTTAATACGTAGCTTGCGCGATAAACGCTGTCAAGGGTAAGCATAATATTTTTCCTCTCTTTGAGATAAATTACAAAAGACTGTTAATAAACTGCTCTGCGCATCTTGCGCTTCTGTATCCTCTGCGAAGCGCAAATGCCTCGGCATCAATATCAAGCTTTTCCTTATCGTACTTGATATTATTTCTGTCGGCAAGCTCGTGTATTATTTCAAGATATAGCTTCTTGTCGGGCTTGGAAAACAGTACTGTAAGACCGAAGCGCTCGGAAAGGGAGAGAGTTTCCTGTATGGTATCGTTTCTGTGTATATCGCTTCCCTCTCTGTCCTGAAAGCTCTCCTTGATTATATGGCGTCTGTTGCTTGTGGCGTAGATTACCGCATTTTCAGACTTTGCTGATGCGGAGCCCTCCAGCGCAGCCTTAAGCATACTGAAATTATCGTCATTCTGATTGAAGGACAAATCGTCGATAAATATAATGAACTTAAGGGGATTGTCACTTATTTTACCCATAACGTACGGCAAGGACGAAAGCTGGTCCTTGCGAAGCTCAATAAGTCTTATTCCCTTACTGAAATATTCGTTGGCTATTGCCTTGACCGTCGAGGATTTGCCCGTACCCGCATCGCCGCAAAGCAATGCGTTAGCAGCGGGACGCCCTTGGATAAACGCCTCGGTATTGTCAATGATTTTCTGTCTTTCCGCCTTATAGCCTATGAATTTATCCATAGATATTCTGTCAGCGCTCACAATGGGCTCAATTTCCATAGAATCGCTTAAGCGGAACATAGGAGACGACGAAAAGATTCCGTAGCCATACTTTTCAATATTCTCTATTCTGCCATTATAAAGCTCTCTTAAATCGATAGCTCTCGAATTGAATTCCGGCAAGGGAAAATCAACGTCTATATCGCAGGTAAAGTCCTTTGACGTAAGAGCGGTAACCATAGAAAGGGTGTAAAGCTCGCTCTCCACCGCCTTTTCCATTTTTCCGTCCACCGCTATCCTTTTCGCGCGGAGCTTTACATATACGTTTTCGTCTTCGAAAACGGCTCTTCTTACGTAGCCGTCAAGAGAAACGCCGCTTTCGTATATTTCAGCAACCATATGGGAATACGCATTTATCTTTTCATCGGTATCCTTCGCCCTTGCATAATCCAAAAGATACTCAAAGAAGGGCTTTTCGAGAACGCCGCGAAAAACGCTTATCGCCATAAGACGCAAATATAATTTCTTAAATCTGCTTTCTTCCATATAATCCTTAAATGTTTTCTATAATCTTATCTGTGATTTCCGTTGTTGAAAGGTAAGGCGCGCCGTGTGAAAGGTCCGCTGTGCGGTAGCCGCTCTCAAGCACCTTATCAACCGCATTGACAATATTGTTATATTCCTCTGTAAGTCCGAAGGAATAAAGGAGCATCATACCTGCGGAAAGAATTGTGGCAATGGGGTTAGCCTTGTTCTGTCCCGCAATATCGGGAGCGGAGCCATGGATAGGCTCGTAAAGTCCTCTTGTGGTTTCATTAAGGGATGCGGAGGGAAGCATACCGATGGAGCCTGTGATCTGCGACGCCTCGTCGGAAAGAATATCGCCGAACATATTGGACGTTACGATAACGTCAAACTGAGCGGGATTTCTTACAAGCTGCATAGCCGCGTTGTCAACCAGCATATCGGAGCATTCAACGTCGGGATACTCAGGCGCCATTTCGTGAACTATCTTTCTCCAGAGTCTTGATGTGTCGAGAACGTTTGCCTTGTCGATGCTGGCAAGCTTCTTGTTACGCTTTCTCGCCGTTTCAAAGGCTACTCTTGCGATTCTTTCGATCTCCATACGGCTATAGCATTCCGTATCGTAAGCCTCCTCGCCGTACTTGCCCTCTCTCATTCCTCTTTCGCCAAAATAGATACCGCCTGTAAGCTCACGTACGATCATAATATCGAAGCCCTGAGCAACAATATCCTCTCTTAAAGGACACTCACCCTTAAGGGCGGGATAAAGCTTTGCGGGTCTTAAGTTGGTAAAAAGATTCATAGCCGCGCGAATACCGAGAAGCGCCTTTTCGGGACGCATATTTCCGGGAAGAGTATCCCACTTGGGTCCGCCTACCGCGCCAAGAAGAACGCTGTCCGCCTTAAGGCATCCGTCAATGGTTTCCTGTGTAAGCGGTACGCCGTGATTGTCAATGGAGATACCGCCTATATCGTAGGGTGTGAAATTGAACTTATGTCCGTACTTTTCACCGATAGCGTCAAGCACTCTTACGGCGCTGTCAACTATTTCGGGACCTATTCCGTCACCCTTCAAAAGTGCAATATTGTAATTCATATAAGCCTCTTATTTTATATCTCCGCGGCGAATTGACTCAATAAGTCCGCCGTTTGAGATAATCTTCTGAATAAATTCGGGGAAGGGCTTTGTTTCAAAGGACTTACCCGTTGTTCTGTTGTAGATAATACCGTTATCAAGGTCTGCTTCAACCTTATCTCCCTCGGAAATGCCCTCGGATGCCTCGGGACATTCGAGAATGGCAAGACCTATATTTATGGAGTTGCGGTAAAAAATTCTTGCAAAGCTCTTTGCTATTACCAGGGAAATACCGCTTTCCTTAATAGCGATGGGGGCGTGCTCTCTTGAGGAGCCGCAGCCGAAATTGTTACCCGCGATCATAATATCGCCGATCTCAACCTTTTTTGTAAAGTCCTTGTCGATATCCTCCATACAGTGGGAAGCAAGCTCCTT
>JAZQLK010000241.1:0-7767 GCA_045542635.1 Eubacteriales bacterium | reverse complement strand
TGTCTGTCAAGCAGATGTAGATCCACACAATGGTGAAGAAGGGAAAAATGCATGGAGAAATATTTTTTATTACGCACTAGGTCTTCTAGGAATATGATGAAAATAATTTGTTGTACTATACTGATTATGATAACTATTTTGTTGTGCGGTTGTGATGATCATTATGTTCATGGGCTTGAATATTGTAATAATTACGTAAATGATGATACTGGAGTATCTAAATTACTATATGACCGTGAATTTATAGACGAGTATCAATATGAAGAAGGAAATTTTCATTATTATGGTGGGACATTTACTTTAAGTAAAACATTATTGTATTTAAGATACAATAATGAAAATTACTCATTAGCCAAAAATGATTTTTTAGAAAATATGCAGTATGTAGAAACAAACGGCTACAATTATAAAGGCTTTGTTTTTTATACAACCTTCGATTGGGAAGAATACGGAAAAACATTTGGCAATTTATCCGATTCTTCGGATAAATATGTTCCTACAACATTTAAACTGATAGGATATAATGATAATTTGAATGCGTTGATTTGTATAGGATATTCTAATACTAAAAAACCTATTCTGAATAATGATGAGGACTTTAAGACTTTTGTAGAAGATACTTATCTAGAATTTTATAACTTCAGTGATGAAGGATAATTTCACAGACAGGGGACGGTTCTGTGTCAGGAAATCAAGTCCACAAAAATGACAAAGAATAGCAAATAAAAGGCGAGGGCGGAGTACATAGGGTTCCCCGAAGCGAAAAATGAGCTTTGATGGCTTCCGGAACTCTATAAGGAGGAAATATGACAAAAAAGAAAACGATTATTTTAGTAATATCAATAATTCTTGTTATAGGACTTATGTTAATTATAGCAAATGAATTTATTCCTAAAAAGACTTATGATAAGGAAGATTATTTGAAGATTGATCACGCAGGTTTACCCGAATTTATAATATTCCCTAAATCAATAGATACCATACAATTCTCTGATTATCACCACTATGATTATGGGCTTTTGGATGGAATAGAGGTGTATCTTGAGATTACTTTTACCGATAGCGATTTTGAAAAAGAGATTGAAAGGCTTGAAAAAATACAATACCATTCCGAAAAGTTTGGATTTACCGATGAAATAAGGTTTGATGACTCTGATTTATTTAATTTGCCCACATATTACACGGTATACAACTCCAGGGGAACGTACGAATACGCTTGCGTAGACAAAAACAATAGAAAAATAACTTATATAGTACTTTATAATATGTCTCCAGAAAGAGTGTCTTTAAGGGAAGAACTTTTACCTAAAGATTATTATGATTTAATGGATGTCGATAGTGAAGAAGAACACTACAGATTTTCGATTTATAGTTGGTAGTCATAAGAAGGTAGTGGAAGACTATAGGACGGTTCCTTGTCTCTTATGGCAGATAGGGGATGCAGACGGGCGACGGTTCCGTATCTCACGCGCAAAATTAACAATAACAAATAAAAAAGGCGAGGGCGGAGTAACGGAACGTACTCTTAAGGAAGGTTTTTGAAAATTAATAGAATACGTTACCTACTGACAGGAAAAGGACAGAGGATGCTTTTGCACTCTCTGTCCTCTTTTTTGTGATATATACAAAAAATGATAAAATGCAAAGAACTTTAGGCAAAATACGGGCAAACAACAAATTGTTTTATATTGACTTTAACTACGTACGGTTGTATAATTAAACTGTAAAGCATTGAAAGGAGAAAGCAATGAAACGAAAAATACTTTTAATTTGTGTTCTGACCCTTTTAGTAGTTTTTTCCGCAGTAGCGCTAACATCCTGCTCAGAGGTTGATCGCGGAAATATGACTCCTACGGTAGCCATAATCAATCCAACGAAAACGTATGACAGTATAAGCTTTGAAATTCTTGAAAACGATCCTGCAAACGTTGGAAAAATAGTGAAAATAGAGCTTATCAAGGGAGAGGATACCCCTGTTGAAGCGGAAAGCACCGATATAAGAGAATTTAATGGCTTGCTTTCCAATACGGAGTATACTGTGAGGGTAACCTACGAATACGCCGTTACAGATGATGAAGGTGAGCTGCAAAGCGAAAAGCTTGTAAAGGCTCTCAAAATCACGACTGAGGCAAAGGAAACGCCATCTGCAACAATAATAAATATCGGTAAAACGGATTCCAAAATAGGCTTTGAAATTCTTGAAAGCGATAAGGATAACGTGGGACAGATAATAAAAATTGAGCTTCTTCACGGATACGATGCGCCAATAGTTCTTACCGACCTTACAAAGAGAGAATTTACAGGACTTCTTTCCGACAGTAAGTATACCTTAAGAGTAACGTATAAGTACGACTTAAACGACGGAGCGGGAGAAAAAACCGTTATGTCAACTGCCGACATATATACGGAAAAGGCAGAATACGGCTCTCCCTCTGTGTTTGTAATCAATCCCGTGTCAACAACTGACAGCATAGCCTTTGAAATTCTTGAAATAGACAAGGGCAACGTGGGACAGATAGAGAGAATTGAGCTTCTGCGTAACGATCAAATAATAGAAGTTAATACTAACCCTTCCGATTTGGAGTTTACGGGACTTTACTCCGATAATCTGTATACCGTAAGGGTAGTTTACAATTATGATCTTAATGACGGAACGGGAGAAAAGACCCTTATAGCAACCCTTGATATAAAGACGGAGAGGGAAAAAGCTCCTGAAATATACTTTATAGCCGCCCTTGGCGATAAGACCTCCGTATATTTCGATATATTGGAGCTTGATAACGGTAATATAGGCGAGATCGCAGAGATACGACTTTATAAGGACGGCGGATTGATCGATACCTCGTATAACCCCTATTTACGAGAATTTACAGGGCTTGACAGTGATATTATATACACTGTTAAGATAATCTACGAATACGATTTCGGTAACGGCAACGGCGTACATACACAGGAAATCTCCATAGATATTCCTACGATTGCAACGTATCCGCCTGTGGTATTCCTTGAATCCGACGGAAGCGATGATACCTCCGTAAGCTTTATTTTAGAGGTTATTGATCTTGACGATATAGGCTGTGAAATAGATAGAATTCAGCTCTTCAAAAGAAACGGAGTATTGGTTCGAACGGCTACAGATATTACCGCAAGAGAATTTACGGTGCTTGATCCCGGTACGGCTTATACCGTTTCCGTAACCTATTCATACGATCTTAACGACGGCAACGGTAAGGTTACCGAAACCGTAACGGTTGACATTTCAACTACGGGTGTGAACACCGTTAATAATTGGTCCTCCAAAACACACGTTTTAACAAATTGGTCGGGCAGGACGCTTAATGTGGCTTGCTCCACCTGGTCAAGCCACGCCGGAGCGCCCTGGAGCGTAATGGAGCTTTGCATTGATTACGGTAAAACCTCGGGCTTTGGAACAATTATAGATAACGCAATTCTTGATCGCGAGCAAATGATTAAGGAAACCTACGGCGTGAAGCTTAACTGGATCAACGCAACTCGATGGGCTATGCAGGATGCCCTTGAGACTGCCATGATTTCGGGTAATGTAAATTACGATCTTGCAATGCCACGAGGAATGAACGCCCAAGCTATCGTATCGGGCGGATTTGTGTATGATATGGCAAACAGAGAGTACATCAATTTCGATCAGCCATATTACGATGAAAACTCCGTTGAAGCATATACCGCTAAGCATCATACCTTCTTTGTAACAGGTGATTTTACTACTCTTCATAAGGAAACCGCATCCGTTCTTTATTTCGATAAGGATTTACTTGGCGGAAGTGATGCGACCGAGGAGCTTTATGATATGGTAAGAAACGGTCAGTGGACCTGGGATGAGCTTTTGACCCTTACAAACGGAACGTATAAGGATGACGGCGACGGTATATTCGGAGATACGGACTCATACGGTCTTTCCTTGACCTCCCTTGATAAGCTTTACGAGTTCTTTGGTGTTAAGCAGGTTGGCGTTGATAAATCAACGCGCAGCTTCGTGCTTACTCTAAACGATACACGGGTTAACGGTGTCATAGACGCTATTATAGAGGCTAAAACGGGTATCTGGTGCCGTACCACCTGGGGTGGAAGCTACGGCGCAAATGCCAAGACCGCATTCACAGGCGGCAGAGTACTGTTCTACAACGAGGTTCTTCAAAATTCCGACGTGGGTGAGTACGGAGGCGTTGGCGTTGTTCCGTTCCCCAAGCTTGATGCTTTTCAGGAGAGCTATTATGCTCCTTGCTCTATACAGCAGACGGTTCTTATGTGTATTCCCAAAATAACACAGGACAGAAATATGTCGGATTATTTCCTTGACGTTCTTTCCTGGACGGGTAAGTCATATACCGCTCGCGCCTATATGCAGAATAAAGCCAATGATTTTGAAAGCGACGTTGAAATCGAAATGATAAGAGATTATATTATTCCCAATATCATATACGATATCGGCACGGCGGTAAAGTGGGGAAGCGTTATGAATGATGCGAGAACCGAATCCTATGCAGGCAACGTAAACGATTTTGCATATGCGTATAACAAATACGAGAGCGATGCGCTTCAGACAATAAACACTTGGAACGTTTATTGGGGCGCTTACACGGATGCATAAAATAACTTAATAATTAAAAAAGAGATTTACGCGATTTCGCGTAAATCTCTTTTTATTTGATGGAAATTTAATTAAGAAATAGGTAATCCGTTTGCGAACTGAAAATTGGGGCAGTTTGCGAAAATTCCCGTGCCGACCTTAGTTACGTTGCTATCCCACATTACGATACCTACAAGGTTTTCACACTCTGCAAAGGCGTAATCTCCGATTTCTGTAAGACTTGCGGGGAGGAATACGGTGTTTTCCAAGGCGGTGGCGGGGGTACATATGTTATCGCATCCCATAAATGCCTTGCTTCCTATTTTTGTAAGGCTCTCACCTATGGTCACGTTTGAGAGAGAGGAGCAATTCATAAATACCTCGTCTTCCACCTTTGTTAAAGAGGATATATCTACCGATAAAAGAGAGGAGCAGTTTTTAAACGCGCCCTCCTTGACAGTTTCGGGCAATAAAGGAACGCTTGTAAGGTTTATACAACCCGAAAAGGCTTCCTTGCCTATATAATTGATGTGGAAATTGTAAGCTTTAGTTAAAGCCGTGCAATTCTTGAATGCGTAGTCGCCTATGGATCTTATCAGATACCCGTTTACGGTGGTGGGAATAATAAGCTCTCCGTTCGGAAATTCATAGGTGCCTGCGCCGACTATTGTCCAGGTGTTATCCGAATTAAATTCTATTTCAAGACCCTTGGCTTCATAATAAAGAACAGTTGACTGCATAAGCTCGCCGTTTTCTCTGAATGCTTTTCCGCATACGGAGCAGGGATAGTGACCGGCTACGCCGTTTGCCATTGCCGTGGGGGCTGTTGCGTTTACCCACTCGCCGAGCTTGTGGGGAGCATAGTCGGTATCTCTTGATTCCGTATGCTTACAAACGGAGCATTCTCTCGCTTCTTTCCCTTTTTTGAGACAGGTTCCGTCGGCGCTCTTTGTCCACTCGCCGAATGTGTGGGACTTTTTTGCAATTTCCGTGGGGCTTTCAAGAATTTTATTGCATACAGAGCAGCATTTTCCCTCGGTAAATCCAACTGCGCTGCACGTAGGCTCAACACTCTGTATAACGGATTCCGTATGCTCCGTCATAGGAATATCCTCCTTTTCGGAATGCCGGCATTCTGTACATACCCTTTCCTTTAAGCCTGTTTCCGTACAGGTAGCCTCCTTAACAACGGTCCACTCTCCAAAGGTGTGAGTATGCTCGCCACAGGAAATAAGAAGCGCCGATGCAATAAGTAAAATAAGCATTGATAAAATAATTAACGTTCTTTTCATAATTTAATCCTTTCAGAAAACCTTATATATGCTCGATGTATATATTATACCTTAAATTTCATCTTGAATAAATAGCGCAAAGCGAAAAATAGAAGCGTCTATTTTAGCAAAAATGAAAAATAAGTATAACGGAAAGGCTTTGTAATTTCATAAAATTATTTATTCCGTAAACCATTATACAGTAAAAGTAATTGAAAGTCAAGGGGGGGGCGGATTTTTACTTTTGGCGATTGCTTTCGTATGAGGTAATAAAATTATATCTCCTCGAATAAAGATATAAAAAAAGAAAGGACATCTTATATGACAGATATTGAAAGAGGACTTACCGATGACGAGGTTATAAAAAACCGAAAAAGCTTCGGTGAAAACAGAATAGAGAAGCCTGCGAGGAAGGGCTTTTTTAAACGGTATTTAGGAAATTTTTCCGACCCCATAATAAGAATTTTAATTGGCGCGCTTTTTATAAATATCGTTTTTATGATACCTCAAATAAATTGGTTTGAGTGCGGCGGAATAGCAATTTCCGTCCTGGTATCCACGCTGGTTTCAACCTATTCGGAGTACAGTAACGAAAACGCCTTTGAAAGACTTAAGGAGCAGAGCGAGGGGGCTTTGTCCGTGGTACGGCGCAACAGAGAAGCTGTGGAAATTCCCGCCGAGGAATTAGTGGTGGGGGATATAATGCTCTTAACATCGGGAACGCGGATACAAGCTGACGCGCAGGTTTTAACGGGGGAAATCAGCGTTGACGAATCAATGCTGACGGGAGAAAGCGCGGAGGTAAAGAGGAATAAGGATACGGGCGACGTACTAAAGGGCTCCCTTGTATGCTCGGGAAGCTGCGTGGCGATTGTAAAAAAAGTAGGTGGTGACACCTATTACGGTAAGACCGCAAGGGAGCTATCCTTGGATACAAGACCGAGTCCACTTAAGGAAAGGCTAACCGTCCTTGCCAAGGCAATAAGCAAAATAGGCTATATAACCGCCGCCCTTATCGCATTCGCTTATCTTTTCAACGTGTTTATAATAGATAGCTCTATGGATTTTTCCGTAGCTCTTTTAAAAATAAAGGACACTAAATTTTTAATATCCAAGCTCCTTTCGGCTCTTACCCTTGCAATTTCAGTGGTGGTTGTGGCGGTGCCCGAGGGACTTCCTATGATGATAACCGTGGTGCTTTCCTCCAATATGAAAAGGATGATGAGGGACAACGTAATAGTAAGAAAGCCCGTGGGAATAGAAACCTCGGGAAACATAAATCTTCTGTTTACGGATAAAACGGGAACTATTACGGAAGGAGTGCTTAAAGCAAAAGCCTTTATTTCTCCCATTGGAGAGGAAAACGCATCCACAAAGGGAATAAAAGACGGAATTTATAAAAAATACCTTACCCTGTGTGCGTTATTTTGCGGAGACGTAGAAATAAACGGTTCAAAACGCTTTGCGTCAAACCCTACGGATAAGGCGATTTCCGACTTTTTTAAAAGGGAAAATGAAAAATGCGAGATTTTAAGTAAGGTTCCCTTTGACAGCACAAAAAAGTATTGCTTAAGCGCGGTGAAATATGGGAATAAGAATATGGTTCTTTTCAAGGGCGCTCCCGAAAAGCTTATCTTATCGTCGGAAAAAATTATGGACGTATACGGAAATATTACGCCAATACTTGAAAAAGAGCGAGTTTTTAAGACCTTGAGCGCTCTTACGTCAAAATCCTTTCGAGTGGTAGCGTTTGCCGTAAAGGAAGGGGATGATATGTCAGTTAACTCTCTTACCTTACTCGGCTTTATGGCTCTTAAGGATAAGGTGCGGTACGAGGCTCCGAAAGCAATACGGGAGGTTACGGATGCGGGGGTCGGTGTTATTATGATC
>JAZQLK010000240.1:0-4416 GCA_045542635.1 Eubacteriales bacterium | reverse complement strand
CCCGAAAAGGCTCTTGAAACTGTATTAAGGTTTTACGAAGAAAAGCAATCTAAATAATAAACAATTAAATCAATTGGCACCGCCATTTTTGAATAAAGAGAATTTATATTGAATCCTTGATATGATATTAATTTTTTAGGTTTATAGGGAGATTCATATGAACAAAAATAGATTTCAAAAAATCAAATATAGCAAATGTCCTATTTGCAAAAAATATGGTATTTTTGCTTTTGATAAAATTGGTCGCCGTTATAATCATATTCTTGAATGCAATTATTGCAAAAAAAAATTTTCGGTAAATATTGTAGTATCAATTATTATGAAAATTTTAATTCCACTTTTTGTGGGGGCAATTGCCTTAATAGTAAATACTTATGTTACTAAAGTCCCATTTTTAATTTGGGCAATTATAACTCTTGTTTTGTGGTTTATATTTGAGTATTTTGCGCCATTATCAAATGCTGATTGAAATGTAATTTCGGCCGCACCTTCGGGTGTGGCTTTTTTATCTAAATACTTGTAAATTTGGTCAAGGAAGACAGAGGTCGATAAGCGTGAAAACAGAATAAAAAGTTGCACGACTAAAAAGCCCTGTCAAAAAACAGGAAAAAAGAGTTATTGATAAGGTTTCATAGAGATGCCAATTAACAAAAACAATAAATGAACAATACCGGGAGCAGAGAAATCTGCTCTCTTTTTTTTGTTATATCTCTGATGAAGATACATAACAATAACATATTCGGAGGGAATAAGGAGCTTACTTATATCGACACAGAAAAATTTACAATTTTGTCACATTTACATATTTATTTGTCATATTTTTGCAATTTATAGTGAAAATTTATAAAAAAATTTACAATTTGACGAAAAAATTTTATAAAAACACTTGCATTTTATAAAGTTATAGTATATAATAGTGACAGTAAAGTGGTTAAAAGTGGAGCAAAAACGGAGAAAAGTGGTGCGAAAGGAGGAAACCGGCATGTTATACGGCAGATATGAGCATACAGTAGATGCAAAAAACAGAATGTTTGTTCCGTCAAAATTTAAAGACGAGCTGGGTGGTTCCTTCAAGCTCACTTATAACGATTTCAACAAATGTATTCTTGTATATTCCGATTTGGAATGGGCAAAATACGAGGAGAAAATTTCTCAGCTCCCAAGCTTGAAGTTCGATGATTTTATAAGAGCTATTTATTCCAATACGGTTGACGTTCAGCCCGATGCGCAGGGAAGAATAGTAATTCCCTCATTCCTTAAGGAAAAGGTAAGCATTGAAAAGAACGTGCTTGTAATGGGTGTAGGAACTCACATAGAGATTTGGGCACAGGAGGTCTTCGAGGAGAAGAGCAAGAGTGTCGATATGAATAAGATTAAAGAACTTATGATGGAGCTTGGCTTCTAAAGGAAGGACAAATGGAATTTTCACACTTTTCGGTTATGCTTGGCGAATGTATTGATTCGCTTAATATAAAGCCCGACGGTATCTACGTGGACTGCACAGCCGGTGGCGGCGGTCACTCCGAGGAGATTCTTAAAAGACTTGATACAGGTAAGCTTATCTCCATAGATCAGGATGACGATGCCTTGGCAACCTGCAGAGCGAAATTTGAAAAGTACGGTAACCGCTCAATTCTTGTAAAGAGTAATTTCTGTGAGCTTGGCAGAATACTTAAGGAATTAAACATTGATGCGGTTGACGGAGTGCTTATGGACCTTGGAGTTTCTTCTTACCAGCTTGATACTCCCGAAAGAGGCTTTTCCTATAATACGGAAGCCGAGCTTGATATGAGAATGGACAAGCAAAATCCCTTTTCCGCCTACGACGTAGTAAATACTTACAGTGAAGCAGAGCTTAAAAGAGTAATTTACGATTACGGCGAAGAGAGATTTGCTCCCCAGATAGCAAGAAAAATAGTTACAGTAAGAGAAAATGCTCCCATAAAGACAACAACGGAGCTTGCATCAATAATAAAAAGCGCAATTCCCGTAGCGGCTGCTAAAAAGGAAGCGCAACACCCCGCTAAAAGAACGTTCCAGGCTATCAGAATTGAAGTAAACCACGAGCTTGACGTTATAAAGCCTGCTATCGAGGCGGCAGTACCTACACTTAATAAAGGTGGAAGAATAGTAATTATGACCTTTCATTCCCTTGAGGACAGGCTTGTAAAGAACAAATTCAACGATTATGCAAAGGGATGCACCTGCCCCGCAGATTTCCCGGTTTGCGTATGCGGCAACAAGCCCAAGCTTAAAATAATTACAAAGAAGCCCGTTACGGCATCAAATAAAGAGCTGGAGCTTAATAGCAGATCTAAATGCGCAAAGCTCAGAGCGGCAGAAAAAATTTAACTTTGGAGGATTTTACAATGTACGGAACAATAAGAAAAAATTACGGTGCGAAGAGAACATCCGACGTTTCTGAAAACGTTGTAGAGCGCTCCTTTAGCGAAAAAGTAAAAAAGGATAAGAAGAAATATAAGGAAGAATTACAGGAAACCCGTTACGTTAAGGTTGATCTTGAGTCTCGCGGTAAGAAGATTCAGGACAGATATGAGGCTCCTCAGAACGGTAGGAGATACAAGAACGAATTTCCCGTTGCATCCGTTATCCTTACCATCGTATTTACTATGATGGCAATGGTATTTGCATTTGGCTTTGGCGCAATGTAATTAAATAAGATCATAAGATCCCTCGCCTTTTTGGCGGGGGATTTTGTCATATATGGATTATTCTTTAAATATACTAAAACAGAAGTAATAAACGGAGAAGTATATGGCAAATTATATATCTGACAAGACCTCTAAAAGAGGTGTTTTTATTCTTATAACGTTTGTAGTGCTGGCTTTTATAATAGTGTTTGCTTTATTCAAGCTTCAAATTATAGAATATGACGAATATCAACAGTACGTTATTGATCAGATGACTGTTGAAACAAACGTAAATCCGTTAAGAGGCAATATATACGATATAAACGGAAAAACTCTTGCTACCAATCAAACGGTATGGATACTGTATTTAATTCCTAAAAACATTGAAGACCCCGAATTTATTGCCAAAAACATATCGGAAATCTTAGAAATTGATTACAATGCAGTCCTCGATAAGGCAAAAAAGAGAGGATATAAATATCAGATTATAAACAATTCTCTTGATAAAGCTGCATCAGATAAAATAAGAGATTTTATAGACAAATATTCCTTGGAGGAGCAGATAAAGCTTAACGCCAGCGCAAAAAGGTATTATCCGTATTCGGATCTGGCGTCCCATGCTCTTGGATTTGTAAACGCAGATGGCATCGGTATTTACGGGCTTGAAAAGGTATACAATAATATCCTCGAGGGTACAAGCGGTAAATATGTGACTGCCCAGGATGCCAAAAGTAACGATATGCCATTTCAGTACGAGGAATATATAGAGGATGAAAATGGGTATAATTTAAAAACCACTATAGATTTTTATATCCAGACACAGCTTGAGGCACAGCTTAAAAATGCGGCGGAGGAATCGGGGGCGCAAAACAGAGCTACGGGAATAGTTATGAATCCCCAAACGGGCGAAATATACGCTATGGCAACGTATCCGTATTTTGATCTGAACAATCCGTATACCCTTGATACAGGTTCTCAGAGTAAGCTTAACGCACTTGATAAGGATACTAAGGAGTACCGACAGGAATATCTTAATTCCGTATATAGAATGTGGAGCAATAAGGCGGTTACGGAGCTTTACGAGCCGGGATCTACATTTAAGCTCGTTACAACCTCCGTAGCATTGCAGGAGGGAGCTGCTTCCTTAAGCAACACCTTCACCTGTCACGGCTCACTTAAGATCGACGGATATTACAGAGCCATAAGCTGTCACAAAAGAAAGGGACACGGTACTATAAATTTTGCGCAAGCCCTTCAGCAATCCTGTAATCCCGCTATGATGACCTTATCTATGAGAATAGGAAAGGAAACCTTTTACGATTATTTTAAAAAATTCGGTTATACGGGAAAAACAGGTATAGATCTACCATCGGAGGCAAAGGGCTACTATCATTCATTCAATGATTTTTCAAACGTTTCGTTGGCGGTTTATTCCTTTGGGCAGACCTTTAAAACGACGGCTATTCAGCAGCTACGCGCAGTTTGCGCCGTGGCAAACGGGGGTTACCTTGTAACTCCGCATTTCCTTGACAGTATAGTTGATAATGACGGTAATACTATATATGAATATAGCTATGAAGGTAAGGAAAGAGTGCTTGATAAAAGCGTATGCGACACTATTTCCCAAATATTAAAGGAGGGCGTTGACGGTGAAGGCGGAGCTAAAAACGCGTACGTTGCGGGTTATAGCATAGCCGCTAAAACAGGTACGGCGGAGAAGAAGGATAAGTACGATGCAAGCGGTAATACCTCGTACAGGGTTTCC
>JAZQLK010000239.1:0-6221 GCA_045542635.1 Eubacteriales bacterium | reverse complement strand
TTTACCCAATTCTGTCGGGAGCTCTCCCAGAGGGAGAGCCTATGGACACACTCATGTATCTTTAGGGGTGTGGGCTTTGCCCGATGCCTTTGTAACACAAAGGCGAAACCGACGATAAAGCGGAACGCTAAACAAGCATCTAAAGGAGAAAATATGTTTAAGAAATTATTTACGAAGCATAAAAAGAATAATGACTTTTCAGTATTAACGAATTCAGAACCATGTAGTAAGGACAGAGCCGAATGCTTGATAGAAAAATATGGTTTTGATTTTGACCGCATTTCTAAAACGGAAATCAGAGAGCTTATTGAAAAAGAAATATCCGACTTTCAACAAAGCAGTTCCAATTATATTAGGTTATTGTGTGGCTATTTATATTGCATAGGAGATGAATCTGATGTTGATTTAATTAAAAAAGTGAAATACGACATGAGCTTTGATATGGGAGTAATGATAAATAGTGAGTGGATTGAAAATCTTGAAAATAAAAATATGGATAACAGGATCAGTCTTATCAACGAGTTTATTTCTTACTACAAAAATTATTATAAAATAAATACAACCCCGTGATTTTTGATTTTGGAATAGAATAAAATTACCCCCACAGAATTTTTAAAATTCTGTGGGGGTTAACTATTTGTTATCCGCAGAGAAATTTTTATAAAGCTTCCTTATGATGAGCCTTTACCCATCTTTTTTTATTGTCATTTATTCAATTGCGGGAACTATAATGCCGTAGCCTCCGGCGTTTCTCTTGTATACAACGCAGGTTTCAAGACTGTCTGCGTCCTTAAATACGTAGAAGGAATGTCCGATAAGCTCCATCTGGAGAATAGCCTCCTCCACGGACATTGGCTTAAATGAAAACGTCTTAACTCGGATATTTGCGGTGAGGTCCTCCTCCTCCACGTCGGGAAAATCTTTTCCGGCAATTTCGAAGCCCTCTTCCTTGATCTTCTTCTGGAGTCTTGTTTTATTCTTTCTTATCTGTCTTTCAAGAGAGTCAATAGCCTTATCGATTGCGTTAGCGAACGTATCCGAGCTTTCTTCTGCGCGGAACGTTGTGCCGTCGGTGTAGATGGTGATTTCCACCTTTTCCGCATTTTTGGGCATTGAGAAGGTTACGTCCATTTCCGCGTCGTCGTGGAAGAATCTTTCAAACTTGGAAAGCTTCTTTTCAGCCATTTCTTTTACAACGTCGAATACCTTCATATGGCGTCCTGCAAAATTCATCTTCATACTGTTCACCTCTTATGATTATTCAAAGATTTCTCTTTGTAATTCTATTGTAGCATAAAATTTGAGAAAAATAAATAGAAAATCCTTAAAAAATTTAAAAAAATTGTGAAAAATAACTAAAAATTTTGTGATTTTAAAATCAAAGGACTTTAAATCCAAGCTTTTCTATAGCGGATTTTAAAGTATCGTAAGGTATCTCTTCCTTCGAAATAACGCTTACGGTTTTATTCTCGAGGCTTACAGAAACCTTTTTTATTCCGCTTACAGATTTTAGTGAATCCGTAATTCTTGCAACACATTTCTGACAGTGCATACCGTCAACAGTTAAGGTGGATTCGATTTTTTTGAAAATCATATTATTTTCTCCTTTTAATAAGTCTTAAAGAATTTAGTGAAACGGAAAGTCCGCTTAAAACCATAGCAAGGGATGCAATCATAGGATTTATTGAAATACCGATGGGAAGAAGCGCTCCTGCAGCTATTGGTATCATTAGAGAATTGTACAAAAATGCAAGGAACAGATTTTGCTTTATTATTTTTAAGGTTTTTTCACTTGATCTGATAAGAGAGGATATTCCTCCGATGTCAGCGCCGGTTAAAATAACGTCTGCGCAGTCCATAGCGATATCGGACGCTCCCTTTATGCTTACGCTTATATCGGCTGTGGAAAGGGCAATAGCGTCGTTTATACCGTCCCCTACCATAGCGCATATTTTACCCTCGGCTCTGAGCCTCTTAACAGTATCCGCCTTATCCTTGGGCATAACCTCGGCAATAACCGTTTCAATTCCCGCCTCCCGCGCTACGGAGTAGGCGGTTTTTTCGTTATCTCCCGTAAGCATTACGGGTCTTATTCCCATTTTCTTGAGACGGGATATTTCATCGGAGATTCCTTCCCTTATCTTATCCTTTATTCCGAAAAGAGCGAGGACGTGTCCGTTATTTATAAAATACGCAATGCTTTCTCCGTTCTCTGTAAGCTGCGCTTCGTCTTCAAAAAAGGGGTTTTTTATATTGTTTTCACAAAGGTATCTTCCGTTTACCAGCAGAATACTGTCGGAGTCAAGATTTCCGCCTATTCCGTATCCGTCAAGAACGTAAAAATCTGACACGTCCTTAAGGATAATTCCGTTCTCCTTAGCATAATCCTTGAATGCGGAAGCTATGGGATGAGATGATTTTACTTCCAAGGAGCAGACCTTTGACATCGTTTCTCCAAAATCATTGCCGTCCTTTATTATTATATTCGACACCTTCATTTTTCCGTAGGTAAGAGTGCCTGTTTTGTCGAAAATTACCGTGTTCAGCTTAGATGCCTTTTCAAGTATTTCGCTTTTCTTAATAAGAATTCCGCTTTTCGCAAGCTCTCCCTCGCTTATTACCGTAGCAAGAGGGGTGGCAAGACCGAGGGCGCAGGGACAAGCAACTACCAGAACCGTAATAAGACCTTGGATGGCAGAGGGGAAGCCAAGTCCGACTGCAAGATGGATAATAAACGTCAAAGCGGCAATAGCCGTTACTGCGGGAACGAAGAAAAGACATATGCGGTCAGCTACCCTTGCAATAGGGGGTCTTGTACCTGTCGATTCAAGAACAAGTCGCACAATTTCGGATACGGTAGAGCTTTTTCCTACCCTTTTTGCCAAATATTCCACGTAGCCATTGGTATTTACAGAGCCTGCAAGGACCGTATCTCCCGTCTTTTTTAAGGAAGGCTTGCTTTCTCCCGTAATAAAGGATTCGTCTACGTGAGCGTAGCCCTTGAGTATTTCTCCGTCAACGGCGATTCTTTCACCGGGATGGCAGATAAGTATATCTCCCTCCTTGACCTCGTCGAGGGGTATGCGCTTTTCCTTGCCCTCGTCCTTTATAAAGGCGAAGGATGGTGTTATCTGTACAAGAGCGGATATTGCATTTCTGGTTCTTGCCTTGCTTTTTTTGTCTATAAACCGTCCAAGCTTGACAAAATAGATTACAATAGCCACGGATTCGAAGTAAACTATGGGGGGAGTGTCTGTAATTCCAATCAAATATATGATTGTTACTGTAACGCTGTAAGTAAGAGCGGAGAAAATACCAAGTGTGACTAAGGTATCCATATTAGGTGAGAGATGAACGGCGTTTTTGATTCCGCTTCTTATTATATCGAAGCCGTAGTAAAGAAATGGTATGCAAAGAGCAAAGGATACGTAATGGGTAATTAACGGAGCAGATCTGTGAAATGGAAAGGGAAGTCCTACCATATGTCCCATAGCGGTATAAAGCATTAATATGGCAAGGACTGTGAAAATTACAAGCTGCTTTTTTGATAAGGAGGTATCCTTATCCTCGGTTTTATCGTATTCGCCGATGCATTCAAAGCCCGCGTCCTTTACAAAATGTGCAATATCCTCGTAGGCAAGAACGGAATCGTCATATTCAACGGTGGCGCTCGCCATTACAAGATTGACGCCTGCTAACAAAATTCCGTTTTGTTTATTAAGATATTTTTCAAGACCTCCTGAGCAGGCTGAGCAGCTCATTCCGCCTATTCGTAAAACGATTTTTTTCATATTCCTCCTCCTTTCTCTTTATATTTTAACAGAACGGAGCGCTTTAGTCAATAGCTCGCAAATTAAAATAAGAAAGAGGCAATTGACATCCGCAACAAAAAATATATAAAAAAATAAGTATTTTATTTGACATTTTGGTTCCCTTGTGATATACTATTATCTGTTGATATATTATCATTAACTGTATTCCTTTTGGGGTACGGTTTTACTATTTCGCGTAGAATCAAAGGGGCATATAATGTATAAAGTAGGATTTGACAATGATAAATATTTGAAGAAGCAATCTGAGCAGATCAAGGAGAGAATCGCAAAGTTCGGCGGTAAGCTTTACCTGGAATTTGGCGGCAAGCTTTTTGACGATTTTCACGCGTCCAGAGTGCTTCCCGGCTTTGAGCCCGACAGTAAGATAAGAATGCTTGCCGAGCTTAAGGAGCAGGCTGAAATTATTATCGTTATCAATGCTACGGATATTGAAAAGAACAAGGTAAGAGGCGACCTTGGAATCACCTATGACCTTGACGTTTTAAGGCTTATCGACGCATTCCGTGGCTTCGGCTTGTTCGTTGGAAGCGTGGTTATGACAAGATACGAGGCGTCAGCCCCCGTTGAAGCATTTATTTCAAAGCTTCAGTCCTTGGGTATCAAGGTGTACAAGCATTACGCTATAAAGAATTACCCTTACGATATTGACAGCATTGTGAGCGATGAGGGATACGGCAGAAACGAGTATATTGAAACCTCTCGTTCCCTCGTTGTGGTAACTGCTCCCGGTCCCGGAAGCGGTAAGATGGCTACCTGTCTTTCTCAGATCTACCACGAGCATAAAATGGGAATAAAGGCGGGCTACGCTAAGTTTGAGACCTTCCCCATATGGAATCTTCCCTTGAATCATCCCGTTAATGCGGCGTATGAGGCTGCAACTGCAGATCTTAACGATATAAATATGATTGACCCATTCCATCTTGAGGCGTACGGAAAATCCACGGTAAATTACAACAGGGATGTGGAAATATTCCCTGTGCTCAGAGCTATGTTTGAGGGTATTATGGGTGAGTGTCCCTATAAGTCCCCTACGGATATGGGCGTAAATATGGCGGGCGACTGCATTTTCAATGATGAAAACGTAAGAGCGGCGGCAAGAGGCGAAATTATAAGAAGATATTATAACGCGCTTTGCAACGCCCGTAAGGGAAACAACTGCGACGTTGAGATAAACAAGATAAAAATACTTATGAAGCAAATGGGTATAGACGTTAAGGAGCGTAAGTGTATCCAAGCGGCAAACGATAAGGCTCAGGTAACAGGTGCGCCTGCGGCGGCGATCGAGCTTTACGACGGAAGAGTGGTTACGGGTAAGACGTCGGCGCTTTTGGGAGCGTCAAGCGCGGTGCTTATCAATGCGGTTAAGGCTATTGCGGGAATAGATGATGATATGAATATCATTTCTCACGAGATTCTTGAGCCTGTACAGAAGCTGAAGGTTGAAAATCTCGGTAACCATAATCCAAGACTTCATACGGATGAGGTTCTCGTAGCCCTTGCTATTACAGCCGCAAGCAGCGACGTTGCAAGGAAGGCTATGGAGGCACTCAAGCTTCTTAAGGGAGCGGAGCTTCACTCCTCCGTTATCCTTTCTCCCGTTGATACTGCTACCTTCAGAAAGCTTGGTATTAACGTAACCTGCGAGCCCGTGTATCAGACCAAAAAGCTTTTCCACGGATAAAAGTAACAAAAAATAACAGGTATAAGGATCGGTTCCTTATACCTGATTTTTTTTATTTTTCTTGGGGGGAGTGTCTGATTTTTAATCAGTTAACAGTCTTTAAATTGGAACGGAGGCTTATATTGAGTCTTTCTCTTAAGCTTGCGTTTTCTTCCTTTGTTAAATACCTGTCGCAGCTTAAAACCTCGCGGGCGCAATCAAAAGCGGATACGAGAAGCTCCGTGTCGGAGCAGGAGGATGCAAGAGTGAAATTCATCTGTCCCGATTGACGTATGGACGGGTCCTTGGAGAAGAAGTCGCCGGGACCACGCATTTTGAGATCGCGCTCGGCTATGGTGTATCCGTCGTATACGGTGCGCATAATTTCAAGACGCTCACGGGATTTTTCACCTTCGGCTGAGGAAACGAGAATACAGTAGGATTTGTCTGCGCCTCTGCCCACGCGTCCTCTTAGCTGATGGAGCTGGGAAAGACCGAAGCGATCTGCGTTTTCAACTATCATAAGGGTTGCGTTGGGGACGTTTACGCCGACCTCAATTACGGTTGTGGAAACAAGAACGTCTATTTTTCCCTCGGAAAAATCCATCATAATTTTATCCTTTTCCTTACCCTTCAATTTTCCGTGAATAAACTCAACGCAAAGGTCGGGGAAAATATCCTCCTTAAGCTCTTTGGCGTAGGGGACAGCCGCCTTTAAATTACCTTTT
>JAZQLK010000238.1:0-5343 GCA_045542635.1 Eubacteriales bacterium | reverse complement strand
GGGCTCGGTGAGCTTCTTACCGCTCAATGCGTATACACACTCCCAAAGACCTGCAAAGCCGAGAGAAATTGTGGAATAGCCTCCGTGAAGGAGCTTATCTATCTTCTGACCCTTCTTAAGTCTTGCAAGAGCGCCGTGCTGCCAAAGAATAGGAGCGGCGTCGGAAAGTGTGCCTGTAAGTCTTTCGTGTCTTGCCTGGGGCGCTCTGGGGCAGAGCTCCATTCTTTCATCGAATATCTTCCAGAAGAGGTCTAAATCCTCATTTGCGCTGAGACCGATATCAACAAGGTTAACAGTAACAACACCCTGGTTGAATCTGCCGTAGTACTGAGCCTCGCCCGCCTCGTTTACGTAAGGTGTAAGGAAGGAACGGCATCCCATACAGGTGTAACAATGACCGTTACCGTTCTTGTCAACCTTTGCCTTAAGCATAACCTTTTCGGAAATGTAGTCGGGAACCATTCTCTTTGCGGTACATCTTGCCGCAAGCTCTGTAAGATACCAGTAAGGAGAATCCTCCTTGATATTATCCTCCTCAAGAACGTAAATGAGCTTGGGGAACGCGGGAGTAATATATACGCCTGCCTCGTTCTTTACGCCTATAATACGCTGCTCAAGCATTTCCTCAATAATAAGAGCAAGGTCGTGCTTTGTCTGAGGATCGCTTGTTTCATTGAGATACATAAATACGGTAATAAAGGGAGCCTGACCGTTTGTTGTCATAAGAGTTACAACCTGATATTGGATAGTCTGTACGCCTCTCTTGATTTCATCCTTGACTCTCTTCTCCGTGATAGCAGAAACGATTTCATCCTTAACCTCGGCGCCTGCTGCTGTAAGCTCCTCGGTAACCTCTTTTCTTATCTTCTCACGGCTGATGTTAACAAAAGGAGCAAGATGGGTAAGGCTTATGCTCTGACCGCCGTACTGTGAGCTTGCAACCTGGGCAATGATCTGTGTAGCGATATTACAAGCAGTGGAAAAGCTATGGGGCTTCTCAATCATAGTTCCGCTTATAACCGTTCCGTTCTGGAGCATATCCTCAAGGTTTACGAGGTCGCAGTTGTGCATATGCTGCGCAAAATAGTCTGCATCGTGGAAGTGGATAAGACCCTGATCGTGAGCCTCAACGATTTCGGGAGAGAGCAAGATTCTCTTGGTAATATCCTTACTTACCTCACCTGCCATATAATCACGCTGAACGCTGTTTACGGTAGGATTCTTATTGGAGTTCTCCTGCTTAACCTCCTCGTTATTACATTCAATAAGAGAAAGAATCTGTTCGTCTGTTGTGTTGGACTTTCTGATAAGAGCTCTGCTATATCTGTATGTGATATACTTTCTTGCTACGGCAAAGGCTCTCTGACCCATAATCTGGTCTTCTACAATATCCTGAATTTCTTCTACGCTTAAGGAACGGGTTACCTTAGCGCATTTCTTTTCTACGTTTTCAGCGATAAGCTTAATCTGCAATTCGCTCATCTGCTCTGCAGTAGCAACGCTCTCGTTAGCCTTACGGATAGCTACAATAATTTTGTTTATGTCAAAAATAACCTCTTCGCCGCTTCTTTTAATAATCTTCATAGCTTTCTTCCTTTCTTAATATATATTTTATCTTAGATAATAAAAGCGCCGCTAATTTTAAAATTCGAGGCGCATAGCTTTACACTCAAGCTTAAAAATCAAGCCTTACCCAAGAAAATCGGCAATATTATTGCCGAGATTTACAAGTAGCGGTGGATGGAAATTCTACACTTAAGCGTAAAATTGTTTAATTTTTTATCATAGGTATTCTACCATATCTTGTGTTTAGAGTCAAGAGTAAAATCAAGATATTGTAGTAAAAACGTAAATTTCGTCATTTTGAACAAAGACGGCAATAATCGGTATTTGCCTAAAATCAGACGTAAAAACGGATAAAGCCAATAGATACAAGGCTTTATCCGTGTTTTTACATATTTTTACATTTTTCAACATTTTGTGCAAAATTATAACATCGGTATTTTTTCCGTTAAGATGTTGATTTAGAAACATCTCATAATTATGAGTATTTGAATACGGTTAAATACACTCTTTCAGAAATATAGCTTAACGCTCTGTTGAAATATATTATAAAAATTATCGCTGTAAAGTAATTTCCGATAACGAAGGATTCGTTAACAGGTCTTATAAACGTGTAGAACGTAAAATACGTAACGGCTATGACAGCAAGTATAAAAGCGGTCTTACAAAAGCCTCGGCTTCTTTCCTTAAATTCGTCAATGAAGCCCTCAACGCTTCTTTCCGCAAAATATCTCTGATATTCACGGATTTTCGGCACTGTATAGTTGTTTAAAAGTCTGAATATCCACAATATTTCAACAATTAAGAGAGTTGACTCCACAACCGTCAGTATTTCAATGGGAAGATATCGTACAAGCTCATCCTTATCCCTGTAAACGAAGAAAAGGTCGCCGTGCTCAAAGTAAATAAGGGCAAATATAAAATTAGCAAAATTAAGGACAGAATGAGTCCACGCAACCGCAAGCAGCCGCTTCTCCGCCTTGCCCATTATAACGTGTCCCTTTTTTATAAGCGAACGGAAGGCTATTATACAAAGTATGGAGAAAATAGCGTCCATAAAGAAATTTACGTTATCAATGCTGATATCGAAAAGGAATATGGAGCCTATTGCAAGCAGCTTAATGGAAAACATAAAGTCCTTGGACATAAAGATGCCGGGGCGTTCTATCCTCTGCTGATTGTATTCTCCCTCTATTCTGCTTAAAAGCCCTTCGGAAAAGGCGTTTTTGAAGAACCTTACAAATCTTACCAGCCATATAGTTCCTATAATAAGCATTACGGTAGCCGACGCGATAAACAGTAAGGGACGGAATCTTGTAAGATTTACCTTGCTCAAATCTGAGTTTCCCACGGTAAGCGCCGTTAAGTCGGGCATAGATGCGAAAACAACCTTCGCGATAAGGAAGAAGATTGAAAAGGATTTCAACTTCTCCGCCCTTGCGGTACGGGTTTCCGAATCGTATCTTAACCTTATGTAGGACGTAACGTCAAAAAGCTTTGTAAACATACCTATACCGTAAAGGATCTCCACAATAGCGAAGCTGAAGGAAAGCACAAGCGCCATAGTCGTATCCGTTACAAACAGTAAAAGCACGCTGAAAAACTTGGCGATGCCGATAATCATCATTCTCTTCACGGAATCGTAAAGGTCGGATGCGTTATCAAAAATATAGGACGTAGGCGTAAAGGCGCGCAAAAGGAAATAATATCCTATAAAATCGGGAAGGATATCAAATATGCTTATTAACGGATTAAAGAGAAAAATCGCCGCAAGAATAAAATATTTTTTCTTCATTTTTTGTTTTTCCTATCATCCTTAAATCTTTTTTCCTTCGGTGTCATAGCCGTATTGAGCTTGTCGTTCAGAAAATCCATTGGAGCAACGCCTGTCTTTTTGGTCATATCCTTATCGTCTGCGTAGCATATGCGCATATAGGAATTGAATACGGTAACAAGGCCTAAAACGCAGGCGATAAACTGACATATTACACTGGCAGGATATATTCTGCTCTGGGCAAACTCATTTGCGTTAAGCACGGTATTACAAAGCACCATTCCAATAGCGTATAAGCTAACGAACAAAAGGGTAACTATTGCCTTTGTTTGTATTTTGGGGAGCTGAACGCTTTTTGAAATCACAAATACGGATATCATAAGGAGAGCGTTCAGAATAATTGAAAGAATTTCTCTCGAATAGAAAAATACGCTGTAAACAGCACCGCTGTCGGATGCGAAAAGGTCCACAAACACGGTAGCAATCGATGAAATCACAAGAAGAATATCGCATACCGCGCTTGCCATAAACCACTTATTCTGATAAACAAGCTCCTTTAAGGAATACAGGATTATAGCAGAGCCAACGATAGCCGTATAAATGCTCAAGGGCGTAAAGCCGCCGATAAACATAAAGAAATAGCCTAAAAACATTATACCGAAGCCCATATCAGTTCACCTGACCTCCGTTTGGCGCGCCGCAGCACTTCTTATATTTCTTACCGCTTCCGCAGGGACAGGGCTCGTTGGGACCTATCTTGGGAGGATTTTTCTTGGGAGCCGCCGTACGCACTACCCTTTTGCCTCCTCCGAAATTCATAAAGCCCTCGTCGCTTGCCTTTGCAACCTGTACTCTCTGTATTCTTTCCCTGGGCATAGCGGAAAGTATACCTCTTACAGTATCGTCTCTTATGGAGAGGATCATTTCCTCGAACACCTCGGCGCCTGCGATCTTGTATTCGTTAAGGGGATTTCTCTGGGCATAGGACTGAAGACCGATGGATTCGCGAAGATCATCCATAACCTCAAGATGATCCATCCACTTTTCGTCAACGTTGCGAAGAAGGATCACTCTCTCAATTTCGCGAGCGTTTTCCTCTCCGAAAAGCTCCTCCTTGCTTTCCCAAAGCTTAATGGCTCTGTCCGTAAGGAGCTCAAGAATCTCGTTCTTGTCGATTTTTTCGTCAAGGAAATCGTCCTTTGCGCAGATAAGATTCATATATTTCTGCTTAAGACCCTCGATATCAGGCTCCTCTCCGCCCAAATATTCCTCAACGGAGTCTGCAACGGTTGCCATAATCATACCCTGAATTTTAGTTTTAAGATCGTCTCCGTTAAGCACGGATGCTCTCTGAGAATAGATAACGTTTCTCATCTGGTTCATAACGTCATCATAGGAAAGGACTGTCTTTCTTCTCTGGAAGTTTCTGTCCTCAATGTGCTTCTGGGCAGACTCTATTCTTCCTGAAAGAAGTCTTGCTTCAATAGCGGTATCCTCGTCAAGACCGAGGGCGTTTACGATGCTGAACATCTTATCTCCGCCGAAAAGACGCATAAGATCGTCCTCGAGAGAAAGATAGAATTTGGATTCGCCGGGATCACCCTGACGTCCGGAACGTCCTCTTAACTGATTGTCGATACGTCGGCTTTCGTGACGTTCGGTACCGATAATGAAAAGACCTCCCGCCTCTCTTACCTTTTCAGCCTCGGGCTCAATTGCTACCTTGTACTGCTGATAAAGAGTGTTAAATACCTCTCTTGCATCAAATATTTCCCGGGAAACGGACTGGGATGAGCCCGTTGCCAGAGCAATGGTCTCCTCGTCGTAGCCCTGCTTTCTCATTTCGCTCTTGGCAAGAAATTCTGCGTTACCGCCAAGCATAATATCAGTGCCTCGTCCCGCCATATTGGTGGAAATGGTAACGGCGCCGTATTTACCTGCCTGTGCAACTATTTCAGCTTCTCTTTCGTGATACTTCGCGTTAAGTACAGTATGGGGAATCTTCG
>JAZQLK010000237.1:0-6981 GCA_045542635.1 Eubacteriales bacterium | reverse complement strand
TAGGGGTACACGAAGCCGTCGTATACGTTAAGACGGGAGGTAATGATAAAATCCTTACCCGTAGCAGCCTTGGCTTCACCAACGGCTGTTGTAAGAAGGCGGGTTCTGTTTTCAAAGGAGCCGCCGTATCTTCCGTCCCTTTCGTAAGCGGAAAGAATTTCGCTTAAGAGATATCTGTGACAGCTCTTGATATCAGCGCCGTCAAAGCCGCAGCTCTTTGCCATAATTGCGGAATTAACAAGTGCCTCGCCAACTGAATCAAGGTAATCGTCCGTTACGATTCTTGACTTGTCAATAGGATTGTCCTTTTCAAAAATAGGGTTGTTATAGGCGATTAAAGGAGCGGGAACACCCTCGGGCTTGGAATATCTTCCCGAGTGCGTAAGCTGCATAATTACAACGGGCTCATATCCGTTTACCTTAATGCACTCTTCCTTTATATCGTTAAGAATTCTTTCGAAATCTCCCTTTGTTTCATTTGTAAGATACATCTGTCTTGGGTTAGCTCTACCCTCGGATTTAACCGCGGTTGCCTCAAACCAGATTATACCTGCGCCGCCTCTTGCAAAGCGGAGATATCTTCTTTTGGTAAGCTCGTCGGGAGCGCCGTTTACCGTACCGTCACAGCCCTCCATAGCCTGATATACTATACGGTTGGGAACAGTTTTGTGACCAACCTTTATTTCCTTAGCCAGGCAGGAAATATCCTCGGAATAAGGAAAGGATGTGCCTGATTCTTCACAAAGCTTCAAAAAAGCGTCCTTGCTCTGGGGAACCTGATATGCCATAAATATCCTCCAAAAATAATATTATACATAAAAATGATATCATATTGTGAGGTTTTTGTCAAGGTTTTGCGCGCATTATAGTTATAAAAGGGAAGGGGATGACTCCTTTTTTCTTTCTTTGGATATTTTTTTCTCGTAATACTTGACATTAACGCAGATTTGTGAGAAAATAAACAAAGAAAGCGTTTTGAAGGAGAAAACTATGAAAGCGATTTTTTTGGCTAACTATAAAGGGAACATAGACTATGTCTATGCAAAAGAAAATATAAACAGGGTAGCGGCTCTTTGCGATATTGAAAAGGATAAGGTTTATACAGAGGCCGAGATCCTTGAAGACCCCACCCCATTTAAGGACGTTGAATACATCTTTTCCACCTGGTCTATGCCCGGCGGAGGAGAAATCAAGCTTGTTAACTACCTTCCCAACCTTAAGGCTATCTTCTACGCCGCAGGAAGCGTAAGATATTTTGCAAACGAGTACTTTGAAAAGAACGTAAGAATATTCAGTGCCTACGCGGCAAACGCAATTCCCGTAGCGGAATATACTGTGGGTCAGATCCTTCTTGCCAATAAGGGATTTTTCCAGTCCTCCGTTCTTGCCAAGGCAGGAGAGCATAAAAAGGCGTGCGACGTATCCCACGCTCACGTAGGCAACTACGGCGCCAATATCGGTATTATCGGTGCGGGTATGATTGGCAGAAAGGTTATAGAGCTTCTTAAGCCCTATAAGCTCAATATACTTGTATTCGACGTATTTATGACGGAGGAGCAGGCGCAGGCTATGGGAGTTAAGAAGGCATCCCTTGAGGAGATATTCTCAACCTGTCACGTGGTATCCAACCATCTTGCAAACGTACCGGCAACCATAGGAATTCTTAAAAAGGAGCATTTTGAATCTATGATGCAGTATGCTACCTTTATTAATACAGGCAGAGGCGCTCAAGTTGACGAGGATGGTATGATTGAGGTCCTTGAAAGGAGAAGCGATATATGCGCTCTTCTTGACGTTACTATTACCGAGCCCCCCGTTGAGGGAAGTAAGCTTTACGCACTCCCCAACGTAGTTTTGACTCCCCATATTGCGGGAAGCCAGGAATGGGAGGTAAGAAGAATGGCTGCGCTTGTTATAGACGAGTTTGAAAACTATCTTAACGGCAGACCTACTCCTTACGAGATAACTCCCGAAAAGCTTGCTAAAATGGCATAATGATTAAATACCTGAAAGAAATTTGCACCTTGCAAATTTCTTTCTTTTTTTATTTCATTTTTCATTCCGCTTCATAAAATAATATCAAAAGAAGTTTAAATGCCGTGAAAATGTCAATAATAGATACACAGTAAAGAAAGCGGGAGGAAAAAATGAACATAAAAAGAGGAGATATTTATTATGCGGACTTAAGTCCTGTAGTAGGCTCCGAGCAGGGAGGACTCCGTCCTGTACTTATAGTCCAGAATGACGTAGGAAACAGATACAGTCCTACGGTAATTGCGGCGGCCATCACAAGCAGAATGACGAAAACCAAGCTGCCCACACATATTGACGTTGCCGGAGACGACGTGGGACTTGCCAAGGATTCCGTAATTCTTTTGGAGCAGATAAGAACAATTGACAAAACAAGACTCAAGGAAAAGATGGGGCATCTGAACGACTCAATGATGTCAAACGTAAATAACGCAATATCCGTAAGCTTCGGACTCGGCGCATTTGACGCTTCACCCAATATGGGAATTTACTCGGGAGCCACATTTAACGGAAATATACTTTCATAATTTAAATTCGCCCAAATCTGTTTTGGGCGAATTTTGCATTTAATCTTGATTTATTCGTTGATTTATGATAAAATAATTGTCGACTTTAAACTTTAATGGGAGATATACTATGAAGTGGGAAGAAAAATTCAAGGTTAGATTTCACGATACGGACGCAAACGAAATACTCGGCGCGTCCCAGACCTTTAAATATATTCAGGAGGCTGCAATGCGCCAGCTCCACGCCCAGAAGCCTACCTATACGGAGCTTCTCAAGCAGGGGAAGGCGTATCTTTTAAGCGGTATAAGAGTAGAAATGTACTACCCTGTGTGCGCATATGACGAAATCACCGCAAGAAGCTGGGCTTGTCCAAGTAAGGGTGTCAGCTTCATCCGTTCCTATGAAATAGAGAGGGACGGAGAGATAGTTTGCGAGGCGGTTTCCTCCTGGGCTCTCGTTTCCGTAAAGGACAAGAAGCTTATTAAGGTTGACGAGGTGGATACAAGTAATTACTATATGGACGAGGCTGTAAAGACAGAGCACCCTCTCCGTATAAGAATACCCAATGCCCTTCCTATGAGCCTTGTGGGAGAATATACAGTTACCAACCGGGATATTGACGTAAACGGTCATATGAATAATACCAACTATCCCGATATTCTCTGTAACTGCATCCCCAATATGAAGCAGCTTCGTGTAAAGAGCGTAGGAATAAACTATTCCTCCGAGGCTGCGCTTAACGAGGAGCTTAAAATCTATATGTCCAAGATTGACGGTAAATTCTATTTCAGAACAGTCCGCTCCGACGGAAAAACAAATGTAGAAGCAGAAATTATAACCGAGCGTCTTGACTGAAAAAAGCATAACGTATATGAAAATTACATACAAAAAGCCGATACGGAGCTACCGTATCGGCTTTTCTGTGTTGGTTTTATTCTTGCTCTATCGTAACGGGCTTGGTATACATAGGAACCAAGGGACGCTTTTTCATAATGTATGGACGTGTAACGGTCGTGTAGGATGCAAACTCCTCGGTAAGAGCGGGAATTCCTCTTACTGTGGGAAGAGATACGAACTGAGAGAGAACGTAGAGCAGGTCCTCGGTTGTGTGGGAGTAGATTTCAAGCTCCTTGATATAAGGACTTCTTCCGCCGTTTGTCTTGAAGAGAATACGGATATCGTCGGTCTCAACGGGATTGAACTTGATTGAAACGATAGCCTTACCCGTCTTTTCATCAACGGATGTGCCGCTTGCAACGGTTACGTATTCGCCGCTTGCATTCTTGTACTGAACGTCGAAGGAGCATACATGCCAATTGCCGTTATCATCCTTTCCGAAAATATCGTTGAAGTAAAGAACTACGGTATCGACCTTTGTTTTCTTGTCAAGCACTACGCCGCAGTAAGCGGGGCAGGAGGGAGTTTCGGATACCCAGATATAAGCCCGGTCATCAATATTACCGTCGTTGATATATACCGTGTCAGACATATTCTGGAATGTAAATACAGAGCTTGCGTAAGGAGTTCCGTAGCAGGCAAGATTGCCGCCGGCTGTGGAAAGCTTCTGAGCGTGGGTAATAATATCGCCGATGTACATACATTTAGTTCCGTCAGAGGTCGTCGCCGTAAGCTCGGAAAGAGCAACGGGATTATCGTTTGTTTCAACGTATGTAATTTTGATTGCGGATGCGGTTATGGGAGTATCGAGAGTTTTCTTGTAGATGGCGTCAGAGCCCTCGGAGGTCGTTACCTCACCGGTATATACGGAGGTCCAGGTACCGTTTACAAGAAGCTCTACCTTGATATTGTATTTATATGCTTCCGTAATTTCGTTGGATTCGTCCTCTATAAGCTTGATAGCGGAGAGGTTAACACCGATTTCGCCGATAGAGTATGCTTTATCAAAGTCTACCTTGTACCACTGACCGTCTGCCTTGCTTTTAGCAGCCCAGTAGGTAAGGATATTGTCATCGTTTGCAAGAGCGGGATAAAGATTGATTTCGGAGGAGGATGCTTCGCCGTAGCCGCTGAGCACTGCGTTGGTTGAAAGATATGCGCCCTCGGGTACGTCAAATTCGGGAGCTTCGCCCTCTTTACCCATAATTTCGCATTCGCAAACCATAGGAGGGTCCCAATCAATATATCCGGAGAAGGATACTCTTATCTGCTTTGTGGTCACGCCCTGGGGAATTTCAAGAGTAACTGCGCGGGCGCCTGCCTCGTTTTCATATCCGGGATAACCTGAGCTTGTTGCCCAATGAGCTGTTCCGAGAGGTACCCATTCACCCTGAACGAGAGCCTCGTATTCAACTACGTCATCGGAGGAGTATCCGTGGTCTACAATAACGATGACCTTTGATACCTCCATATAGGTACTGAACTTGAATTTGATCCACGCCTTTGTTCCCGCAACGGAGGGATCTCTGCCTGCGGTCTGAGGACGCCACTGCATATAGTTGTTTATCTGTCCCTTGATAATACCGTCGTTAAGATATGCGGACTTACTGTCAAGGTTGTAGTGTGTGGATACAATCGGAATACCCTCAAGAGCGATATTTCTGTGGTCGGTTGTGTCAATAGCGGCTTGGCTGCTCACATTGACCGACTCGGACTCATCCGTACCCTCTGCATAAGCAAAAAAGGTAAAGAGAGGCACTAGCATACAAATACAAAGAATAAGTGAAAGAGCTTTTTTCATATCTGTTCTCCTTATAAAAATTCACATTATGTATATTTTAACATATATTGCGTGTTATTTCAACCCCTATTTATTAAAAATATACAAAAAACCTTGCGTCTGCTTTGGTATGCAAACGCAAGGGGGAGCTTTATTTAAGAAAATAGTCCTTCGCTGCGGTACAGTCGCGCTCTATCTGCGATATGAGAGCGTCAAGTGAATCGAATTTTATTTCGTCACGGAGAAATTTGTAAAAGTTTACCTTTATGTATGAAGAGTAAAGATTTCCATCATAGCCAATAATATGGGTTTCCATATTTTCAAAAGCTCCGTCGCCGTCGGTGGTGGGACGGGAGCCTACGTTTGTGACGGAGGGGTAAACGTCCTCTCCTATTTCGCATTCGGTAATGTAAACGCCCTTTTTGGGCTTTACCTTTGATTCGGGAATAAGCTGATTTATGGTGGGAGTGCCCATTTTTCTTCCAAGCTGCTTTCCCTTCAAAACCCGGTTATATACTGTGTAGGGGTCACAGTAGGGCAGTATGGATTCGCACTCTCCCTTTTCAATAAGCTCCCTTATGAGTGTGGAGCTTATGGGAGTATCGTTGTACAGGATCGGAGGGCAAATTTCGACACGCCCCCCGCAATTTTCAAAAATACGGGCAAGATCCTCAGCGCCAAGCTCCGCTCCCGTACCGAAGCGGTAATTGAAGCCGCAGGCAGCTCCTATACAGCGCAGACGCTCCCTTAAAACGGAATTCACAAATTCCTCTCCGCGTAAATTCCGTATATCGGTAAAATCATCTACTATAAGATAATCAGCGCCGGTTTTTCTTATGAAATTTATTTTTTCTTCAAGGGTATATATAGATTTTTTGGACCCTGTGGCTGTATTCGGTATATCAGAGAAGGTATAAATACCGCATTTGGCCTTCAACCTCATAGCAAGGCGAAGGGCGGAGCCGAAAATAGCTCTGTGTCCCTCGTGACATCCGTCAAAGGTGCCAAGGGCAAGCACGGTATTTTCTGTTATTTCACAGATCTGCATTGTTTTTAAATCATAAACGGTCATTTATAAGTCACCTCGTTAAGGATATTCTAATATAAATTAGCTGAATTTTCAATAACAAATTAAAATAAGAGCATAAAATTATAAAAAAATATTGTACTTACGCAAAAAAAATGTTATTATATAAAGAGAAATCTGCAAAAATGTATGCAGATCCTTCAGATTTTATTCAGGACGGAGGAATTTTTGTGAAGGTAATTTGGTTAGGACAGAACGGACTATTGTTCGTTTCCGGAAAAAATAAGGTTCTCGTAGACCCATATCTCAGCGACAGCTTGAAGGAGCTTGATATCAGAATGGAGCGAGGATGGAGTATAAATAAAAGGTTTCTTGAGGTAGAGCCCAACGTTATCGTGCTTACCAACTCCCATATGGACCATACCGATATTACAACCCTTAAAAATTATATTGAAAGAAACAAGTATCAGATCACGCTCTTATGCTGTGAAAGCGCGTTTAATATTATATCCGCGTCGGGTATTATCGGACGGTATAATAACGTGCTTATGGAGAACGGCTCCCAATGGACTCACGACAATCTCGTCTTTGAGGCTGTCCCCGCCAAGACCGACGATAAGACCGCAATGGGCGTCGTTATAACGGATAATATTGAAAATAAGAAATACTATATAACGTCGGATACTCTTTACAATAAGAACATTTTCAGACACATCCCCCGTGATATTGATACCTTGTT
>JAZQLK010000236.1:0-1605 GCA_045542635.1 Eubacteriales bacterium | reverse complement strand
AGGACCTGCGCCAATTATAATAACGTCGTATTTATAGCTCATTATCTTCACCCTCTACGTATTCCAGAAGATCTCCGGGCTGACATTCAAGAACCCGACACAGCTTATCAAGAGTTGAAATTTTAAATGCTTTTATTTTACCGTTTTTAAGAAGAGAAACGTTTGCCATAGTAAATCCTACCTTATCGGCAAGCTCACTAACAGTCATTTTTCTTTTTGCCAGCATAACATCTATATTGATGATGATCATAGCGTTGCATCAACCTCCTCCTTAAGCTCTGTTGCATTCTTAACGTATTTTGATAGTACAAAAAGAGCGTAAGCAATCACAATACCCAATAAGCTTATAAAAATAAGGGCAAAGGAAAGAAGATTTTCTCCTTTTGACATAAAAACTGCGTTTACGGAAAACATCGCTATACAGTCGCACAGAAGAATTACAGAAATAATTTTAAGAAGCTTAGATGTTTTATAGCTGAATATCGTATCCTTATATACCGCATATGAAAAGTAATAGCCTATTAAAAGAACAGTAAATAATGGGACGGCAATGATAGCGCACGCGATTTTGACTGTGATTATTCCGATATTTATCGTATCATCCAAATATTTAATTACGTTCGGTAACCAAAATACGCACATAAGCACACTTATAATTATAAGAAAAGAAAGAACAGTAAATATACATTTGGATATAGCTTTATTATTCATATAGGTACCTCGTTTTTTATTTAATTATATACCATATATGCTTATAAGTCAATAAATATTTATTGTAATACGATAAAAAAGACCTGTAAATTTAAAAATTACAGGTCTTTAATACTTTCTTTTACAGTTCTTATATTTGAATATTGCAATGCGTCAAACATACCTTCAACGGGATCCTCAACGTAGGAGATTACGTAATCACAGGGGAAAATATTCTGTATTTCTTCAACTGAAGCTAAGGTTTTATTTATATGACCGTAAAGAGATATATACCGCTCCTTATCAAAGTCGATTATTACGGCTCTGTCCTTATCGGCAAGATATTCGGTAATAAACCTTTTAAGCCTAACTCCGGTTACAAAATCCGGAAACAAAGGAATTGAGGCATCAAAGCAATTTGCAAAAATATTAAGGCAGTATATATACTCAGGGCGTGATGTTATTGATTTTATAGCGTTATAAAAATTCTCCTCGTAGGTATATCTTGTCCTTTTTATGTAATCGTGACGGATTGCAACGTGTCCGTATGCATCAATGCCTATTACCATATAGGAATACTTGTCCTCATACATATAAACGGAGAAGAGCCTATCAGACAGTATGAAATACTGATTTCTTCTTCCAAGCTTATCGCTTATTATGGTATAGGTTTTCAGATATTTCATATCGCAGAGCATATTACCGATTTTACGTACAGTAACTTTGCTTAAATCGGCTTTATCGGCAATTTCCTCAACTGTAAGTCCCTTATATTTGACCGCCTCAAGAATTTTAACGGCATTTTGATTTCTCATATCATTATGCTTCATATAATCACCCAATAAAATTATAATTGTAAAAGGATATAAAGTCAAGAAAAAACTTGAAAAGAGAGAAATAATATTATATAATATA
>JAZQLK010000235.1:0-6862 GCA_045542635.1 Eubacteriales bacterium | reverse complement strand
ATGAAAGAAAGAGCCCAGCTATAAAGACAGCAAAGCCAAGAGTGCTTATACCCGTGTTCCCCGGTACAAACTGTGAATACGATTCTGCAGGAGCAATGAATGATGCAGGCGCAGAGAGTGAAATATTTGTTATAAATAACTTAGGCGCTGATGATATCAAGAGAAGCTCCGAGTCCTTCGTTAAGCTTCTTAAGGAATCTCAGATGATATCCGTTCCCGGTGGATTTTCCGGCGGTGACGAGCCCGACGGAAGCGGTAAGTTTATCACCGCATTCTTCAGAGGTGCAGACGTTAAGGAGGCTGTAACAGACCTTCTTGACAACCGTGACGGACTTATGTGCGGTATCTGTAACGGCTTCCAGGCTCTTGTTAAGCTTGGTCTTGTTCCTTACGGAAAGATTATAGACACCGACGAAAACTGTCCTACACTTACATTTAACAATATTGCAAGACACCAGTCAAAGATCGTAAGAACCAGAGTTGCTTCCAATAAATCTCCTTGGCTCTCCGAGTGTAACGTTGGCGATATCTACAATGTTGCTATATCCCACGGCGAGGGTAAATTCTTAGCAAATGATGCTACAATAGCAGAGCTTATCAAGAACGGTCAGATCGCTACTCAGTACGTAGACTTGAACGGTGAGGCTACATATGATATCGATTACAACCCCAACGGTTCAAGCCTTGCTATTGAGGGTATCCTTTCTCCCGACGGACGCGTAATCGGTAAGATGGGTCACTCTGAGCGTATTGCTAACGGACTTTACAAGAATGTTTACGGCGATTACGACATCAAGATGTTCAAATCTGCTGTTAAATATTTCAAATAATTTTATTGGGGAAGCCGTTTAAAAGCGGTTTTCCATAAAACTTTATAAATTTTTTAAAAATTATTGACTAATTCGGTCACAAGTTGTATAATTCTATATTATATTAAATTTATTGGAGGTTTTCTCAATTATGGAAAGAGTTTATAACTTTTCAGCTGGTCCTTCCATGCTTCCTATCGAGGTTTTGAATAGAGCAGCTAACGAAATGCTTTGCTACGGCGATAGCGGAATGTCAGTTATGGAGATGAGCCACCGTTCACCTGTATACGACGAAATTATCAAGGATGCGGAAAGACTTCTTCGCAAGATAATGAACATTCCCGATAACTACAAGGTTCTTTTCCTTCAGGGCGGTGCATCTACACAGTTTGCGGCAGTTCCCTTGAACCTTATGAACAAGAACAAGAAGGCTGACTACGTTGTTTCCGGTCAGTTCTCAAACAAGGCTTATAAGGAAGCTCAGAAGTATGGTGACGTTGTAGTAGCCGCTTCCAGCAAGGATGCTAATTTCTCTTATATTCCTAAGTTTGATAAGAATGATATCAGACCCGACTCAGACTACGTACACGTATGCTTCAACAACACAATTTACGGCACAAAGTTCCCCTACATACCCGATACAGGAGATATTCCACTTGTTGCGGATATGTCCTCCTGCATCATTTCAGAGCCTGTTGACGTAAGTAAGTTCGGCGTTATTTACGCAGGCGCGCAGAAGAATATGGCTCCCGCAGGTCTTACAATCGCTATCGTAAGAGAGGATCTTATGGGTAACGCTCGTGAGGATATCCCTACAATGCTTGATTACAAGACAATGGCTGATAACGATTCTATGTACAACACTCCTCCTTGCTACTGCATTTACATTGCAAAGCTCGTTTACGAGTGGATCGACAGTCTCGGCGGACTTGAAAAGATGAAGGAAATGAACGAGAAGAAGGCTAAGGTTCTTTACGATTACCTTGACAGCCAGGATTACTATATCGCTCCCGTTCAGAAGAATAGCCGTTCTATGATGAACGTTACCTTCGTTACAGGAGATGCAGAGCTTGACAAGAAGTTTGCTTCCGAGGCAGGCAAGGCAGGTCTTAAGAATCTTAAGGGTCACCGTTCCGTTGGCGGTATGAGAGCTTCCATTTACAATGCTATGCCTTATGACGGTGTTGTAGCTCTTGTTGAATTTATGAAGAAGTTTGCCTCTGAAAATCCTAAAGCATAAAGAAGGTATAAAAATGAAGAACATTAAGCTTATGAATAAAATCGCAAAGGTTGGTACAGACGTATTTGACCGCGCGAAATATACAGTATCCGATGCTTGCGATACCGTTGACGCTATTATGGTTCGTTCCGCAAAGCTTCACGATATGGAATTCCCCGCAGAGCTCAAGGCAATCGCTCGTTGCGGCGCAGGTGTAAACAATATTCCTGTTGACAAATGCACAGAGCAGGGCGTTGTTGTTTTCAATACTCCCGGCGCTAACGCTAACGGTGTTAAGGAGCTTGCGGTTTGCGCTCTTATCCTTGCGGCAAGAGACGTTGTAGGCGGTATTGAATGGGTTAAGACCCTTGCAGGCACCGAAGGCGTTGCAAAGGCAGTAGAAGCAGGAAAGGGTGCTTACGTTGGTAACGAGCTTTTGGGTAAGAAGCTTGGCGTTATCGGCCTTGGCGCAATTGGTGGCTTGGTAGCTAACGCTGCTAACGCTCTCGGTATGACAGTTGTAGGATGCGACCCCTTTATCACTCCCGCAGCCGCATGGAATCTTGCTCCCTCTGTTAAGCAGGCGGCAACATACGAGGATATCTTCAAAACATGCGATTATATTTCTCTCCATGTTCCCGCTACTGCACAGACAAAAAATATGATCTGTGAAAAGACTCTTTCTATGATGAAAGACGGCGTTAAGATCATTAACCTTGCAAGAGCAGAGCTTGTTAACGCTGAGGATATGAAGAAGGCGCTTGAAAGCAAGAAGGTTTCCAAGTACGTTACTGATTTCCCCACCGACGAAACAGTTGGCGTTGACGGAATTATCAACATTCCTCACCTTGGCGCTTCCACAAACGAGTCCGAGGACCATTGCGCAGTTATGGCTGCAAAGCAGCTTGATGAGTACCTTACAAACGGTAATATCAAGAATAGCGTTAACTATCCTAACGTAGCGCTTCCTCATACAGCAAGCGCGCGTGTTTGCGTAATGCACAAGAATATTCCCAATATGCTTTCACAGATTACAGCTGCATTTGCATCTGTAAACGTAAATATCGAAAACCTTGCTAACGGTTCAAAGGGCGATTACGCTTATACAATCGTTGAAACAAATGAAAAGGTTGATGATACAGTAGTAAATACTGTTATGAACATTGACGGAGTTATTAAAGTAAACTGTTATTGATTTTTTGGTGAAAATATGATTACTGTTAAACCGTTTTTTGCATTAAGACCGGATGAAAAGCTTGCTTCTGAGTGCGCAGCGCTTCCTTATGACGTTATGTCAAGCGATGAGGCTAGAGCTATGGTAGAGGGTAAGCCGTATTCCTTCTTACACATTGACAAGGCTGAAATAGACCTTGATAAGAGTGTAGATATATATGATGAAAGGGTATACGCTAAGGCTGCTTCAAACCTAAAAAAATTTGAAGATAAGGGCGTCTATATCAATGACGGCAAGAAAAGATACTATTTTTACCGCCAGATTATGGATGGCAGAGCACAGACAGGTATTGTAGGATGCGCTTCAATTGACGATTATCTTGAAAACCGTATAAAAAAGCACGAGTTTACAAGAGCTGATAAGGAAATTGACAGAATTAAGCACGTTGATGTCTGTTCCGCTCATACAGGACCTATTTTCTTAACCTATAAGGATAGCTCTGTTCTTGACGGGATTATTGAAAAGGAGACCGAAAAGGCGCCTCTTTACGATTTTGTATCAGAGGATGGAATAAGACATACGGTCTGGGCAACGGACGACGTATCTGTTGATATGGCAATTGAAAAGGAGTTTTCCTCGCTTGACGCCTTGTATATAGCTGACGGACACCACCGCGCGGCATCCGCCGTTAAGGTTGGAATTAAAAGAAGACAGGAAAACCCCGATTATACGGGAAATGAGGAGTTTAATTTCTTCTTATCCGTAATTTTTCCCTCTAAATCTCTTAAAATTCTTGATTATAACAGACTTATTAAGGATCTAAACGGTCTTTCACCCGATGAATTCTTAAATGTAATTTCCAAAAAGGTGGGAACTGTTGAGAGATATGAGGGCTTTGGTCAGTATAGACCAGAATCTGTTCATACAGTCGGCATTTACGTTAACAAAAAATGGTATAAGGTAAAATTCTACGACGAAATCTGTAAGGCGGAAGCTGCGGTTGACAGACTTGACTGCGCCATCCTTCAGAAAAACGTTCTTTCCGCTATTCTCGGTATTGAGGATCCCAGGAGCGACAAGAGAATCGATTTTGCAGGCGGTATCCGCGGTCTTGAATATCTTGAGGAAAGATGTAATCAGGATATGGTAGCCGCAATTGCTATGTATCCCACGTCTCTTGATGAGCTAATGGCGGTTGCCGATTCCGGCGCTGTAATGCCTCCCAAATCAACCTGGTTTGAGCCTAAATTAAGAAGCGGAATCTTAATTCACAAAATATAATACTAAAAAGTGCGTTCCTTGCAGAACGCACTTTTAATTTTAATCGTTTTTATTCTTCATCCTGAGGATATTCGGGATGTAAGCCTGTAAGCTCCTCAATAGCGTAGATGTCATATGGGGGAATTATAAGCTCGAATTCCTCTCCGTTTAATTCAAATTGGAGAGAGCAAAGATTTTTTATGTAATATACGGTTTCGTATTTATCTGAGGAGATTTTATATTCCTTATATTTTGGACTATCAAAATCCTCATCCTTTGTCCAGAAATCAAAGCTTGATTTCCTTGTGATATATTCAATCTTTTTGAAGGAATCAAGGGGTGCGATTTTATATACGGTATGTAGATCTGCCATACAGAGATATCCGTTTTCTGCGAATACGTACATTTCACAAGGCTCGTATTCGACATCTAAGGAGCTTTTTTTAATTTCGCCGTTTTCCGTTTCGTATGTCCAGGCGAAGAAATCAATTTCGTATGCATTATCTGGAATGCCTAATTCAAATTTGGAGCTTTTTTCCAGACTGTCTGACATTGCAAGAGCGTTTTTATATTCCTCACTATTCATAACAAGAGCTTCTTTGTATTTTGAAATCGTATAAAGAATTATAAATCCAACAAGAAACGCAATTCCAACGGCTAAGAAAATATATACTGTTTTGTTAGCCTCTCCCATCTCGGCGCAGGTTGTTAAGGTTACTGAAAGTATGCATACACCAAGGACTAAAAAAATGTATTTAATTATGAGTAATGGCATTGGAAGATAGCTTTTTTTCAAAAGCCCCATATATTTTTCAGCGTTATTTTCAAGTCTTTTTGAAGTGTCCGAGCCGACCTCCCTTGATTTTAAGGCGTTAAATTCCGGAGAAAAGCCTTCGTCCTCGGCATCAAGATTTATCGTAAATAAATTTTTCATTATATTTCCTCCTTAGGATTGTTTTTTTTGAATATTTTTTTATAAGGAATCATAATAAGCACTCCGAATAGCATAAGTCCGGTCCATATAAGGATAAGATTGCCCCATCCCATAGTTGAAACGGAATTTGCGAAAAGAGAGCTTGATGCGGCTGCCGCCATATAGCTTAAAAAGTCAAGGAAACCGGTTGCGCTTGAAACCATTCCCGTATCACGGAGGCTTGGACAGTATCTGCTCCAGAGCATTGCGGCAGAGCAGTTAGAGGTTAATACCGCAAGAACGATAAGTCCTACGTTTATTATGGGATTTTTCACAAGATACGTAGCAAAGAAGAAAAGGGTAGAGAGAGAAAACATCAAAAGAATTGTTAAATCCATATTTCTGTTAAGTCTTTCATATACAAACACCGCCACAAATGCGGACATTGCAATAACCAAGGTCGCTACAGTGAAGATGGTCGGAGCTACCTTTGCGTCATAGCCAAGATATTGAGAAAAATAGGTGGGCAACCAGAATACTACGGCAGTTCTTACAACTCCGGTAATTATAGATATGAGTGAAAAGGTAATAATTCTGTGCTTTACAAGCACCTTAATGCTTGAAATCAATGTGTTGTTTTTACGCTCTGCTTCTTTTCTGATTTCATATTTACCGTACTGTACTATTCCTTTCCTTTCAAAATAGATAAAGAATATGAGACAAAGAGCGGACATTAAGAAAAGAGCGATACTGCTTGTAATAAATACGCTTTCCCAAACGAGTATTGATGCTACAACACCTGCCAAGGGAGAACCGAGAAGAGCGGCGACCTCGTAGCCGAGACTGCATCTTACTGCGTGTATTGGATTAGTGTTTTCTGCCACCACCTTGGTCATTGGAGCGTATATCATAGACAGGAAAAAGCCTGTCATTGCATATAGGAATTTAGCGGCATTTTGGTATGCGAATACATACGGAAAAGCAAGATTTGTCGCTCCTGCCAAAAGCAGACCGAAGGCTATCATATATTTTGCCTTGATCCTGTCACCCACAATTCCGTTTACCAACTGACCTACGGCGTAAAATATAAAATACAGGGAGGAAACAACTCCTATATATTCAACTGTTGCGTCTCCCGAGTCCACGATCTGTGGTGTAACCGCGCTTAAAATATTTCTTGCAAAGTATACCGCAAGGTAGGAGGCGGAGCAGAGTCCGCCTATCATTACGGCATTTTTTGCGTCATTAGTGAGCTTCAATCTTATACCTCTTAAGATGTGTGTCCGTCAAAATTTTACTGTTACTGTGCTTCCAACTGCCACAAAGACCTTTTTAAAGTCTAAAAGCTCTGGGTTGGGCTCGTATTTGAACTTGAGTACGGCGTAATCAGTATCCATTCCGCCCTTATTTGTTATTTCGACGGTATTTTCATCAATCCACTTTTCTTCAATATCACCGTACGTAAGACCGTAACCGAAGGGGTAAAG
>JAZQLK010000234.1:0-2824 GCA_045542635.1 Eubacteriales bacterium | reverse complement strand
GATGTATCTTATTCTGTCAAACATTGTTTTTGCGTATCCCTTTTCCGTAGCGCTTTCTATAAGGTTACGTATATACTCGTGTACCTGGGGATACGTGGCGAAATAGGAAGCAATATAATTCTTTGCCTCCTTGTAGGATATATGAAGATCCTTAGCAAGAGAATGCTCGCCCATACCGTATACGATACCGAAGTTTACGGTTTTTGCGCGGCCTCTCATTTCGGGGGTCACGTTATTTATGCCGACACCGAAAATCTGGGAAGCGGTCACCGCGTGAATATCCGTTCCCGTATTAAACGCGTGAAGCATATTTACGTCCCTTGAAAGGTGGGCAAGAACCTTAAGCTCTATCTGTGAATAGTCGGCATCTATAAGAAGATAATCCTCGTTCTTGGCTATGAAATATCTTCTGAAATTCTTGCCAAGCTCAGTTCTTACGGGGATGTTCTGCAAATTAGGCTCCGTTGATGACAGTCTGCCCGTTACCGCTACGGTCTGATTGAAGGTGGTGTGAACCTTGTTGTTTTCGTCAGCAACCTTGATAAGTCCCTCGCAATAGGTGCTGTTAAGCTTCATTACCTGGCGGTAATCAAGAATTTCCTGTATTATTTCAGATTCGGAGCGAAGCTCCTCCAATACGGCTGCATCCGTTGAATATCCGGTTTTAGTCTTTTTACCGTGCTTGAGTCCCATTTTCTCGAAAAGAATTTCACTTAATTGAGCGGGAGAATTTACGTTGAATTCCTCTCCTGCAAGCATATAAATTCTTTCCTTGAAGGATGAAGCCAGGGAAAGAAGCTGACGGGAATAGGATTTAAGTCCGTTTACGTCAATACGAAAGCCCTCTTTTTCCATAGAGCAAAGAACTCTTGCCAAGGGTATTTCTATGTCTGTAAGTATTTTTTTGGTTCCTGCCTCGTCAAGCTTTTTTGTAAGCTCTGAATAAAGTCTGTAAAGCATTTGAGCCGAATATTCGGGTACGAAATCCTCGTCAAGATATCCCTTACAAAGCTTTTCCATAGCGTAGGAGCTGTCGGAGGGAGATACTACGTAAGCCGCAAGCATAACGTCGAATACGCAATTTACGGGATGCTCCTTTAAAAGGGATTTTAAATCGTAGCAAATTACGTTATTGCTTTTCAAAAATTCATCGTAATCGCCATACTCATACACGAAATTGTACTTTTCGGAGCATATATAAAGCTTGTGATCGTGGGAATAAACCGCTACGGTTTCGTTTTTGATTCCGTCAAGAAGTCCAATGGTGGCGGGAGTCTTATATTCTTTAACCTCATCCTCCGTCACATTCTCTTGCTCGGCTCCGATATCAAAATCGTCAAAGTCGGAAAGGGAGGGGAGAAGTCCGAATTTTTTAATAAATGACTCAAACTCCATTTCCGTAAAGAAATCGTATAGCTTATCGTTGTTTATGCCGTGATATCTGAAATCCTCAACGGATTTTTCAATGGGAGCGTCGGTCACAATGGTTGCAAGGAATTTTGACGTATACGCCATTTCCTTACCGTTTTTTAGCTTTTCCTTCATAGAGGCGGAAAGGGATGAGCTCTCGTATTCCTCGTAAATCTTATCGAGAGAGCCAAAATCGGAAATAAGCTTGAACGCGCCCTTTTCACCGATTCCCGCAACACCGGGAATGTTATCGGAGGAATCGCCCATTATCGCCTTGACGTCAATATACTGTGTGGGAGTAACTCCGTAATCCGCGTTGAATTTTTCGGGATCATATACTATATCCTCCTTGGTCTTAACGAGGATAAGGGAGCAGGAATCCGTAATAAGCTGAAGGGAATCTCTGTCGCCTGTCAGAACGTAGGAGTGAATGTCGGGGTCCGACTCGCCAAGCTTAGATGCGGTGCCTATGAGGTCGTCAGCCTCAAAGCCCTCCTTTTCAATTACGTTGAAGCCCATATATTCAAGGCATTTTTTTGCGTAAGGAAGCTGGGCTGCCAGATCATCTGGCATACCCTTTCTCGTAGCCTTATAGAAGTCGCAGGCAAGGTGACGGAAGGTTTTTGCTCTTACGTCGAAGGCTACCACGGCATAGTCGGGCTTAAGACTGTCCATATGCTTTTTAAGAATGGATATCATTCCGTATATAGCGTTTGTAGGTAAGCCCGCCTTGTTTGAAAGGGGACGGATGCCGTAATACGCTCTGTTTATAATACTGTTACCGTCAATTATAAGAAAATTCTTCATTTCAGTTTTCACCCTGGTCGTTCAATGCCTTTTCAACGGCTAAAGCAAGCTGATCCGCGCAGGAGGTGGATCTCATTCCGCAGGTATTGCCCTTGAGGATCTTAATAAGCTTTTCAGCTTCCATTCCCTCAACGAGCTTGCCGATAGCCTTAAGGTTACCGTTACAGCCGCGAACGAAGCTTACGTTCGAAACGATTCCGTCATTTAAATCAAATGTAATTTGAGTAGAGCAGGTGCCTCTTGTATTAAAAGTGTAAGTCATAATTATTTGCGCCTCTTTCAAAAAAGTGTAGATTTTTTTGTAAATGTGTGATAAAATACTACATATAATATTATTTTAACAAAAAACGGAGTAAATATCAATATGAGAATGAAAAAAAAGCGCCACGGAAGCGAAAGAATTGCTTTGCTTTCCCAGCTTGTTGCAAAAAATCCCGCAGAGGTTGCATGCAACCCTGAACCGTTTTACGGAAATAATAAGCCCTTAAGAGTAGAAATTGGCTGCGGTAAGGGGGATTTTATAAGAGGCAAGAGCGTACAGGAGCCCGATTATAATTACCTCGCTATTGAAAAAATAGCAGACGTTTGCACCGTTGCTACGGAAAAA
>JAZQLK010000233.1:0-3905 GCA_045542635.1 Eubacteriales bacterium | reverse complement strand
ACTTTAGACCTTGATAAAAAAAGTCTTATAAAGAAGATCATACTTTTTACAATTCCCATAATGCTCCAGGGACTTTTGCAGAGTCTTTACAATTCAGCGGACTTAATTGTTGTAGGTAAGTTTGCGGGCAACACGGCTCTTGCCGCTGTAAGCGCTACGTCCTCTGCATATTCCGTTCTTGTGAACCTTTTTATAGGCGCGTCGGCAGGCGTCGACGTTGTAGCATCTCTTCATTACGGAATGAGGGATGAAAGAGGTGTGAAGCAGACCATTGATACCGCGGTTTTAGCATCTCCCATAATAGGTGTTGCGGTAATGGTAGCCGGAATATTTCTTACAAGACCAATACTTGTGCTTATGAATACTCCCGAGGGCCCGGTTTTAGAGGGCGCGGTTACCTATATGTGTATTCTTATGCTGGGCGTTCCTTTTTCAATGCTGTTTAATTTCTGCTCCGCGGTTTTAAGAACCTCTGGAGAAACCAAATCTCAGTTTATATATCTTGCCATATCCGGACTCGCAAACGTAATACTCAATTTGGTCCTTGTAATTGCTTTTGATTTGGGAGTTGTGGGCGTAGCTGTCGGCACGGTAGCGTCACAGGTGCTTTCCGCCGTTCTCGTTATTTTGAAGCTTATGAAAAATAAGGGACTGTTTTCGTTTTCCTTTAAGAATATTATGTTTTCGTGGCAGAAGCTGAAGAGAATACTCTTTATCGGTATTCCTGCGGGTATACAAGGCTCTGTGTTCAGTATTTCCAATGCATTTTTGCAGTCGGGCGTTAACTCCTTTGGAGAAATAGCGATGGCGGGAAGCGCCGCTACCGCCAATATCGAAAGCTTACTGTACGTTACGGTAGCCTCCTTCCAAAGCGCCGCTACAACCTTTACGGGCAGATTTATGGGAGAGGGAAATATAAAGAGAGTAAAGCACGTATTTTTCTCGGTTATTTGTCTATCCGCAATAACGGGTATTATTCTTGGCCTTACAGCCTTCGCCTTTGGACGAAGCTTGATTTCCATTTACGTAACTGGCGCAGAAGCTATTGAATACGGATACCAGAGACTTATAATTACCTTCCCCGTATATTTTCTTGCAGGTCTTATGGGTACCCTCCCCGGATGTATCCGCGGAATGGGAAGAAGCGTTCCTCCTATGGTGATATCCCTTCTCGGTGCCTGTGGCTTACGTATTTTGTGGATATACACGGTCTTTGCCGCTTATCCTTCAATGTCAGTTTTGTACCTTATCCACCCCATAACCTGGATCGTAACTACCGCCGCCTTCATAATTTGCTTTGCGATTTACTATAAGAAGGAGAAGAGAAGGTACGGACTGCGGTAAACTTATAATTTATAGGGCTTGACCTCTGAAATCCTCACGGGTCAGCCCTTTTTTCGTACACTAAACTAAAGGTTTATAGATTTTTTTGTCAACTAAACTTGAAGATTGTTGACTTTTGGCGCAGGCTTTGGTAAAATTATATCGAAAACAATTAAAGGGGAAGACAAATGAATCCAATAGACACAGGACGTTTTATACGTGAGCAGCGTAAGAAATTGAATTTATCCCAGTCCAAGCTGGCAGAAATGCTTTGCGTGGAGCCGCAAACGGTAAGTAAATGGGAACGCGGCTTAGGTATGCCTGATTATGATAACGTAAACAGATTAAAGGAAATTTTCGGTTGCACGCTTTCGGAAATTTTAGAGCCAAGCTTTGATGACGAGCTTGAAGATACTGATACCGAAAAGGCAGAGCCAACTGAGGAAAGCACGGTAACTAATTTACCCGTGCTTGTGGAAATAATCGATGATAATGAAGAGAAATCTGATAAAAAGACCTTCGGGATTTTCGATTTTCTTAATAAGAAAAAAATAAAATCTATTCTTGAAAAAATGTTCGGATATGAGTACGCAAACACATATAATGAGAAATTCTTAACCAAAAACGTGTTTAAAAAGCGTACGAGAGAAGAGTGTGAAACAACGCTTACGCAGGGTATGTTCAGAAGCAAAATGAATCATCCCGTTATAGGTATTGAGGCTCCCTGGCTTTATATGAGGCTATTCTTTTTTATGCTCTTATGCTCGGGTATAGCCTTCGTTCTTGCGTTATTGGGATCTCCGATGCCATTTGTAATTGTTGGCGGACTTTTCTCCGTATTACCTCTTATGATGTTCCTTTTTGAATCCAATTTTGCAAGGAATCTGTCAATAGTAGACGTGGGTAAGATGTTTGTAATAGGCGGAATCGGATCGCTGTCTATAACTCTTTTAGTATCATACATATATCCTGATAGCGAGGTAATTTATTCAGTTTTACTCGCTCCCTTTTTCGAGGAAATATTTAAAGCATTATTGGTTGTATATTTCGTATCCAAAATGAAGCCTACCAATATGCTTACGGGACTGCTTATAGGATTTTCCGTAGGCGCAGGCTTTAGCTTCTTTGAAAATATGCATTACGCTTTTAATATTGCAATCCTTGGAGCAGATGCCGGTGATTTACTTGTAGCATTTGGAGGGCCTATAGTTAATATTATTTCACGCACCTTGGGTGATTTCTTTATGGGTCACCATTATTGGACTGCTGTTTTCGGAGGAATATACGTTTTATTCAAGAAAAAAACAGAGTTTGATATAAAGGAGCTTTTTACGTGGAGAGTAATGCTTGCGCTTTTATTCTCAATTTGCTTACACGCAATGTGGAACGGCTCGGGATTTATAGACGTCAAATTTATTCCGTTTGTAATGCGAGTAATAGTTTGCGCCGTATCCGTAACCTCGTTAATAGTTCTTATAAACGTGGGTATAGCCCAGACTCGTATTCTCGGAATCTGGGAGGATTACCGAAGTGAGCATAAGGAAGATGCGGTAAGAGAAGAGCAGAAGATAAGCTAAATAAAAAAGCGTCCTCGGACGCTTTTTTTATGCTTTTTTCAGTTCTATAATCACGATTTCCGGTCTGTTATTTATTCTTACGGGAAATGCGCTGTTTCCAATGCCGCGGCTGACTATCATAGACGTGGAGTTTTCGGTAAAAAGCCCTGCGTCGTATTTTGGAAAAAGTCCTTGGGACGGAACGTATACACCGCCTATAAACGGTATACGGAATTGTCCTCCGTGGGCGTGACCGCTTAAAACCAAATCTATTTTGTGCTTAGCATAGATTTCAAAGCACTCTGGTCTGTGAGAGAGAAGAACAGAGAAGGAGCTTCTGTCAATGGAAATATCTTCAAGGACTTTATCCATAATTTCATAGGAGTCATCTCCGTTGTCGCTTTTCTGAAGGAAGGGGTCGTCAACGCCGATAAGAGATATTTTTTCTCCCGACAGAGATATGCTTACGCTTTCGTTTTCAAGCACGTGTACACCCAAGGAGATCATATCTTTTTTTAAATCCTTATATTCCTCGGCGTTGGCCTCGTGATTACCGGTTACAAAGTAACAGGGGGCGATTTCAATCGCTTCCTTAACAAAGCTTAAGGCAATGTCGGTATCCGTATTGCGGGAGTCAATTAAATCTCCCGTAATTACGATAATATCAGGGTCGGACTCCTTCAGCATTTCCAAAAGCCTTGAGTTGTTTTCGCCAAATTCCGTATTATGCAGGTCGGACACCTGAACAATCCGAAAGCCGTCAAACTCCTTCGGAAGCATGTGGCTTGATATTTCGTATTCCGTTATTTTCAGAGCCTTGTTTCCCCAAATTATCCATATGAACAGTGAAATAAGTAATAGAAAAATAACGGTAAGCTTAATAATCTTCGATTTGTTTTTATACATATATTTTTCCTTGAATTTGTTACTACATATTATAGTATACCACAGAAGAAATATGATGTCAACATTGGGGAAATCTTGATTTTCATAGGTCGGCTCCTTTGGAGCTATTTCTGCCGAGCC
>JAZQLK010000232.1:0-12051 GCA_045542635.1 Eubacteriales bacterium | reverse complement strand
TACGTTACCGATACCGAAATGGCTCTGATACTCTCCGTTTATAATGGGGAGATTATGGCTTTGTGCGGAGGGGTGGAAGAAGGTATAGCGCTTGTCAAAGTGGTAGCCGTCCTCGTACGGTCCTGCTCCTATATCGCATATGATCTGCTTATTGTCCTTGGCTATAATGAAGTTACCAACGTCCACGTGATTGTGGCTTTCTCCGTTGTTGCCTCCCTTACAGGTGAAGCCGTAGCCCTTGGTTCTTTTTATTAAATAATTTGAATTCGGAACACAGTAGGTAACGTCGCTTCTTACGTCGTCGCTTATGTTATCCGCGCTGAAATATATTACGGAGCGGAGAAGAAAATTAAGGTGGGTATTATCCTTTACAATGGCAATATCACGGGGAAGCTTTTCGATTTCATCACCGTAAATTCCTCTGAGCATATGGGGAAGGTAGAAGAAATAATTCTGCTTTATGCTGCAATCTCCGTAGGTGAGAAGAACCTCCTTTTGTAAAAAGGTTTTCTGGAGAAATTTTGCTATTTCCGTTACCTTGGGACTATCAAACAAATTAACCTTGCCGCCTGTCAGCTCTCTTTCAAGCATGGCGAAGGAGGAGAAAAATCCGAAGCCGAAGCCCCAATATCCTACGCCCTCAACGCACATTCCGTCATCCCTGTAGCTTGCAAGATAGCATTCCATAGAATCGTGGATTCTTTTCTGATTTTCGTAGTAAAGCTCGGGAGCCTCGTAAATAAGAACTCCGCCAACGGCGCCTGTGCAAACGGCGGTCCGGTTGTTATCGTGCTTTTCCCAGAAGAATTTTCTCGTAAGATAGGGCTCTATTATTCTTCTGCGAAGCTCGTATGTAATTCTGTCCGTAATAAGGCTTGGGAATCTGTCCTTGAAAAGATTCTTTATCTCCGCAAGAGAGAAGCCTGCGGATGCGGCGAAAATATCAATAAGACCGGGATCGAAATCCGCGGGAGTCTTGCCGTAATACTGCATTGTATAGTGACCGAGGGGAGCCCAGGTATATTCGTTACAGTACGCCCAAACGATACGGAGAAGATTGATGTAATATTCCTTATTGTCGGGGTAGATAAGTGACATCATAGCGGCGGACTGAAGCTGATTAAGGCTTCTTAGCCATAGACCATTATCATTATTTTCAAGTATTTCCTCAACGGAATGGGGACGGGGAGCCTCCGTAAAAGCCTCGTCGTAAATTTCCTTTATTTCATCTCTGTGCTGAATAAAATCGTCGCTTAAGCGAACTCTGTCCCACAGAGCCTTATCCTTTGCAAAATCAAGCATAGCGTATCTCCTTTTTGATTTTATAGGTATATGTTACCATACAGGAAACCTCTATGCAACCCCTTTAAGAAATTTATTTCTTAAATTTTTTCAAATTCTCTTGTGTTTTCCTTTTTAATAATGTACAATAGAAAAAAACGGAGGTATTTATATGAAACAGCTTTTAAAGGAAAGAAATTTACCCCCTCTTTTAACGAGAGAGGAAATGATAGATATTATGCAGAGGGAGGTTTTCGGTTATGTACCGAAGGTTGACTTTAAAATATCCGTAAGCGAGCCCGTGTCCGAATACAATAGGTACGCAATTTATACGGTGGAGCATTCCTATGTTATGATGACTGTTGAAACGGAGAGAGGCTCTCATAGCTTCCGTGTTGACAGACTTCTTCATACGGATGGCAAGAAGCGTCCAACCGTTATTCTTAACAATTTCCATCCCATATACGCATCGAGATACTTCCCCATAGAGGAGCTTACGGAAAGCGACGTTGATTTTATATCCTGCGTTTATACCGACGTTAGCTCCGACAACAGGGACTTTTCAAACGGTCTTGCCCCCCTTCTTTTACCTAACGGACAGGACACTGATACTACCTGCGGTAAGATAGGCATCTGGGCTTGGGCTAATATGCGTCTTGTGGATTACGCTCTTACATTACCCTCTGCGGACCCCGATAATATAGGCGTTATGGGACATTCCCGACTTGGTAAAACCGCTCTTGTTACGGGTATGCTTGACACAAGAATCAAGTTCGTATTTTCTAACGCGGCGGGCTGCTCGGGAGATAGCCTTAACATAGGCAACTCGGGACATAACAGAGGAGAGGATAAATTTGCCACGGGGGAGCTTATCTCCGATATTACAACCACCTTCCCCTATTGGTTCTGCAAGAACTATTCCAAGTATGCGGAAAAGAACGTATCCGATATCTTTGACCAGCATTTCCTGATTGGAGCCATCGCTCCGAGATACGTCCTTATAGGCTCTTGCAGCGAGGACCATTGGGCAGATCCCTTGTCCCAGCAGCTTTGCGTAATGGCATCGTCGGAGGCTTGGGAAAGAGAAGGACTCCTCGGTATGCAGGATTATGATAAATTCTTGGAGCCCGGAGAAGCTCTTCTTGACGGTCATGTGGGCTTCTTCAAGATAAAATTGGTTCACTATCTTTCAAGACATTCATATGCAAGGCTTATTGAATTTATAGAGAAGCATAAATAAATTTGTCGCAAAAAAACGGTAACATACGGAGCTTTTTGCGTCAAGGAGCCTTTTTCGGAGGAGTTTATATGAAAATTGCAATATGCGGCGATGTGTGCATTATGAGCGATTGCTGCGGCGCTTTTGCGTCGGGGGAGGGACATAAGACCTTCAATGATGTATTAAGCGTATTCTCGGAGGCTGACTTTTCCATAGTAAATGTGGAGTGCGCAATTACGGAAAGCGAAAACGCCATTAAAAAGATAGGCCCCAATCTTAAAGCGCCTATAGGTACGGCAAAGTCCCTGAAAAAAGCGGGAATCACCCATGCGTCGCTTTCAAATAACCATATCTTTGATTTTGGAATCGAGGGAGCTGCGGATACCGTAAAATATCTTGAAGAAAACGGAATTATAACCACGGGGCTTGGGAAAAACCGAAATGATGCAAGGCGCGACCTTATAATTTCCGACGGAAAAATCAAGGTTGCGGTAATAGCGGTATGCGAGCATGAGTTTTCCTACGCCCTCGATAACAGAATGGGAGCAAGGGAATACGATCCCTACGATACTATGGACGATATAGTAAGCGCAAAGAAAAAAGCCGACTATGTGGTTGTTTTATACCATGGGGGTAAGGAAAGCTGCCTATATCCGTCGGAAAGACTTCTTAAGCTTTGCCGTTCTATGATCAAGCACGGAGCAGACGCAGTATTGTGTCAGCACAGCCATTGTATCGGCTGCTATGAGGAATATGAGGGCGGCTATATTCTCTACGGTCAGGGAAATTTCCATTTTGTTCACGATGAGTGGGCAGGGGAGGGACTTGAGCGTGAAATGTGGAATACGGGACTTGTCGCAGTCCTTGATTTTAACGGAAAGTGCAATGTAGAGCTTATTCCCACCGAGGTATACTCAAACGGTATAAGACTTGCCCCCAAGGAAAGAAAAGAAGATATTCTTAAGGGACTCTATGAAAGAAGTCATAGCCTTAAAAACGGCGAATATCTTAAAAAATTTGAGGAATTCTGTAAAACGGTTGAGGGAGTGTACGGATTTATCCCACAGGAAATACGGGAATTATTCGCTCATTACCTTGATTGCGAGGCGCATAGCGATGTTTGGAGGATCCTTTATAAAACCTGCAACCACACTAACGAATTAAACTGAAGAAATCATATAACCCAAATCAAAAGAAACCAATTATCAGTAAACCAAATTACGAATATTCATTAAAATGAAAGCAATGGATTTAACTAAAGGGTCTGTTTTTAAGACTCTTGCTATTTATTCTTTACCCTTGATCGCCACCAATGTTGCTCAGCTTCTTTTTCACGCCACTGATGTGTGGGTGCTGGGAATGATGGCGGATGACGGCGCAGTTGCGGCGGTGGGAGCCTGTGGTGCTCTTATATCCCTTTTTGTCAGCGTTTTCGCAGGACTTGCCACGGGTGTCAATATCCTTATTGCAAGGCGAGTGGGCGCAAAGGATCTTGACGGCGCAAGACGGGCAACGGGTACGGGACTCCTTATCGGTCTTTTATCGGGAGTTATCCTTATGATAGTCGCTCTTATCGGAGCGAGAGAGTTTCTTATCCTTATGAACTGTCAGACCGAGGTCTTAGAGGAAGCCACTCTTTATATGCGGATATACTTTATGGGTATGCCCGTAATTATGATGTATAATTTCGTGTCGGCTATTTTGCGCTCCGTGGGTGACAGTATGCGACCTATGATCTATATGTTCATAGCGGGGGGACTTAACGTAGGCTTGAACGTCCTGTTTATAGGAGCCTTCGGAATGACCGTTGACGGCGTAGCTCTTGCCACGGTATTATCAAATCTCGTATCCCTTATTCTTGCTATGATCGCCCTCTTTAAAAACGGTGGATACTGTAAGGTTGAGATGAAAAATCTGCGCATAAGAGGTAATGAGCTTTGGGAAACCGTAAGGATAGGCGTGCCCGCCTGTCTTGGAGCCGTTTGCTTCTACGTGGCAAATACCGTAGTCGGCTCTGCGGTAAATGCTCTCAGCACCGACGCTATGACGGCAAACGCCATATCGGGACAGTTTGACGGAATCATATACAGCGTGGGTATGTCGGTAGCTACCGCCTGTATGGCAATGGTAGGTCAGTCTCTCGGAGCTGAAAATATACCGAGAATAAAGAGGACCGTTTTTGTGTCGATAGGATATTCCACGGCGATAAGCTTATCGCTCGGAGCAATATTTGTCCTGTTTTCCGAGCCGATGCTTGGCATTATGACGGATAGTGAGAGCGTGATCGCTCTTGCCAAATCCAAAATGACGCTTCTGTGTCTTACGTATTTTATAACCACTATTATGGAGGTTTTCTCCTTTTCGCTCCGCGCTCTTCACAGAGCGGGGGTAACAACGGTTGTATGCTTTATATGCGGCTTCGGAGTCCGCGCGAGCTGGATATGGCTTATAGTCCCCATAAAGCCCACCCTTCCTATGATCTTCGCATCATATCCCGTAAGCGCACTTTCCGCCGTGATCCTTTACATAGGAATATATTTGTGTACGTTAAAGGGTCTTTCGCGGCGATTTAATGAAGGTAAGGAACGGAAAATTTAATAAAAACCCCCGATTTACTTGAAAATAACGGACTAATATGTTATTATAATAAAAATATTTGTTTTATCAGCTAAGGAGCTAAAAAATGTTTGATATTGCAAGAGATCCCAAGGTTTGGGAAAGAATAAGAAACGATGAGGCGTTTGCCCGTCACAGAAAGGAAATCAAGGAGCAGTACGATAAGGTATTTGAAATCCCCCCGAGAGCTGCAAACGCTTGGGAGGTATTGGAATTCGGCAAGCCCCGTAAGAACGGCGAAAGAGGTCCCGATACCTACCGCCAGCTTCAGACGTCGGCGCTTCTTGCCCTTATTTATCCCGACAACGAGGAATATTACAGAAGCCTTGTGGAGGTTATCTGGGGAGTGTGCAACGAATATGCCTGGGCGCCCCTCGGTCACTATAACAGCTATTATGACAGAACTCCCGCGGATTTCGATCCCGGTCTTATAGACATTTTCGGCGCATCTCTCGCTTTTTCAATGGCGGAGATCAAGTCACTTTTCAAGGATCGCTTTCCCAAGCTGTTAAACGATAGAATTTCCTATGAAATAAGACGCCATACCATTGAGCCCTACGTTAACAGAAGATTCTTCTGGGAAAAGCACGGCAATAACTGGACTGCGGTTTGTGCAGGCGCGGTAGGAGGAACTCTTATGTATGAGGACCCCGAGGAATTTATGCGTCAGCTTCCCAGACTTGAAGCGTCAATGCAGTGCTACATAGATAGCTACGATGACGACGGAATGTGTGTTGAGGGTACGGCGTACTGGGGCTTCGGCTTCGGCTTCTTTGCGGTTTACGCAACTCTCCTCCGTGAATTTTCAAAGGGGGAATACGACTGGTTGAAGAGCGATAAGATCAAGTCCATTTCTCAGTTTATTCAGAAGATGCACCTTCAGCCCAACGTTTTAGCTATGTTCAGCGACGTAAACGCAAGAGAGGGCTACTGGGTAGGTCTTCCTCATATGCTTAAAGCGATTTACGGCGACGCCATTGAAAAGCTTCCTACGGAGCAGGCAACAATAGTCGCATATTGCCATTGGGCATTTGCGGTTCGCTCCACGGTATGCTACAATCCCGATTACACCACCGATAAGCTTGATAACGGAGTTTATACTGCTCCGGTTACAAACTATTTTATTAAGAGAACCGATAACTACGGTCTTGCCTTTAAGGGCGGTAACCAGTGGGAGAGCCACAACCACCAGGACGTTGGCTCCTTCATCCTTGCAAGACACAATAAGCAGGTATTCTGCGATTTCGGTTATATCGGTCCAGGACATTGGCCGGGATATCAGAGTAACAGAAGAAACGAGTACTTCCAGCCCTCATCCTTCTCTCACAATATCCCTTACTTCGACGGCAAGGGACAGGGTGGCGACTGTCAGGATAAGGCAAGAGCGGTATATAACGAAAACGACGGCACCGTTTATATGGACTTTACTCTCGGCTACGGCAAGGGCGATCACCCCACTCTTAAAAAGGCGGAAAGAACCCTTAAGCCCACGGATGATAATATAGTTATTTACGACAGATACGAGTTTGATAGCGAGGCGGTTATTACGGAGCGCTTCGTTACAACAATTAAGCCCACGGTTGACGGCAGCAGCGTAATTCTTGATGACGTGCGCTTCACCTGTGAGAGCGGAGCTACTCTTAATATAGTTGAGCAGCCCTACGTTGACCAGCTTCCCGACGAGAACGGAAATTACAACAAGATTTGCTATCTCCTCGACTACACGCTTAATAAAGGCGTTTATGAATTTACGGCAACCATCGACTTTATAAATTAAGCTTATAGCGAGGCAATAACATTGCCTCGCTATGCTTTTTTCAGTATAAATAAGGAGAATTTTATGAAACGTTTTTTCGCAATTATATTACTTGCAGCTATGATGCTTACCCTGTTTTTTACCTCGTGTAAGGGTAATGACGATACGACCACCCCCGAGCCTTTAATAACCACAACTGCGCCCGATATTACAACTACGGCGCCTTCAGACAATCAGCCGCCTGAAAAAACATTTGAGGAGAAGGTAGAGGAAATGATAGAAAGCAAGCATCGGCTTACATTTAACGAGGACGGAAGCTTCAGAATACTTATTTTAGCCGACATCCATATGGACGTTTCCGCAGACGCTGCCAAGGTCAAGCAGGCTAAGGAGAGAATACAGATACTCGTTGACAGAGAAGACCCCGACCTTGTAATTTTTACGGGAGACAATACCATAAGATCAGCAAGCAAGGAGCTTCTTCATCTGAATATAAAGGCTATTGCTGGATATCTTGAGGAAAAGAAGATTCCCTGGTGTCACGTTTACGGCAACCACGATCACGAAAACGCAATTTCCAAGGAAGAGCAGAGCGCCATATTCCAATCCTACGATTACTGTATCTCAAAGGATAATCCCGAGGGTATATTTATGAGCGGAGTAGGCAACTACGTACACGTAATTTATAATGCGGACGGAACGGTAGGCGCCGCAATTTATCTTCTTGACTCGGGTACTTATTACGGTAACGGCTATGATTACATAAAGAGCAATCAGATAAACTGGTATAAGGAGGTATCCGAGAATCTTGAAGCCTACGCAGGCAAGAAGGTACCCTCCATTATGGCGTTCCACATTCCTCTTAAGGAAAACCACTACGCCTACGAAAGCAGGGATGATAAATCCTTAGTTCTTGAGTACACAGGCGAGAGAAATGAAAATATATGCGCATCGGAAATCGACACAAACCTTTTCGAAACCGTTCTTGAAAGAGGGGACGTTAAGGCTATCGTAACGGGTCACGACCACGTAAACGATTATATGTACAACTACAAGGGCGTTATGCTTGCGTCATCTCCCAACTTTTCGGAGCTTACTTATAACAGCGCATCGGTTCACGGCGCTCGGGTATTCGATATTAAGAACACAGGCGACAAGCCCGTAACCACCTACGTTTCCTATATGGAGGAAAGACTTGACCCCGACGATTTTGACACGCTTGACACAGACGTAGCCCTTGATTACGATGCAAAGTCCCTGGAGGAAGCCACGATTATGGGCTGGAATTGCGGAGCTCTTGCGGGTAAGGCATCCCTTTCCTTGGAAGAGGGTAAGGGCGCAAACGGAAGCGAAGCCATTAAGGTGTTACGCGACGATACAGGCAATTTTGAAGCCTCCTTCAAGATTTCCAATATGGGTAAGCTTGGAGAAAACAGGTATCTCATAGTATGGGCGGACTTTACGGGAGTTGAATTCAGAAAGGCGTGCTTCGGTCTTTTGTCAGCTGAGGGCTACTCGGGACCTTACAGAACCGATGATGCGGATTACATAAGCCCCTTATATTACCTTGGGGACGGAGAGACTGAGTGGGTACAGCTTTCCCACGGCGGTGACGGATGCTTCGGCGTAGGGGATAGCGGCTCACAGGGAATGATGGGCAAGAAGGGCTATTTTGCCATACCCGTAGAAAACCTTAAGAAGGGCGGAAAAGCCCTTACCGCCGATTCCCTTATTTCGGGCTTCTATTTCTACGGCTCCTTAAACAGCGGTTCATCCTATAACGTACCCTTCTATTTCGATGATATAAGGCTCGTTGAGGATTACAAAAGCATAGGGGAGTAATATAAATGAAGGAAATATTCAAGCTGAATAAGGAGATCTGCAAGGGCGTCGAGGTACACGGCGAATGGAACGGTAACACCTGCGCTCTGACTCTTGTAAACCGTACGGAAAATGACGTTATCCTTGAGGACGTGTGCGTATTTTCCGCTGAAAATCCCTTTACACCCGATACAAAATTCTACGGAGAGGGCTACAATATGCTCTCTCAGTACGGTGGGACAATAAAGGATTTTAGACTTCTTGGCTCATACAGTGATTACGATCATTACAAGTTTAAAAGACCCCTTGATATGCATCAGGTCTACAATATGGCAATTTTTTATCCCGAGGGACAAAAGCCACTTCTTGTGGGCTTTTCATCCTGCAACCGCTTTAACGGATGGATAAGATTTAACGAGAGTAAAATTGAGATCACTCTGAACGGAGAGGGAATAGCTCTTCAGGGAGGGCAGAGCATTGAGCTTGAGGAGGTCTACATAGAGCAAGGTGACTATAATACGGTGCTTGGAAATTTTGCGGAGGCTATTGCCAAAAACCATCCTATGAGGGAGTCCTGCGAAATTCCAACGGGCTGGTGCTCCTGGCTCGTTTACGGACCGAATATTACTGCAAAAAACATATATGACAATCTTGACGCCATAAAGAAAAACGGTCTTGACCTGAAATATATCCAGATCGACGACGGATACCAGGAATATTGGGGAGATTGGTTTAATTTTACCGACAAGTTTGAGGGCGGAGTAAAAAAGGTATGCCTTGATATTAAGGATAAGGGCTTTGAGCCCGCTATCTGGGTTGCGCCCTTTGTTGCGGAAAAAAGCTCACGTATCTTTAAAAATCATCCCGATTGGTTTGTCAAGGACGAAAACGGCTTGCCCCTTTCCTCCGGAGACGTAAGCTTCGGCGGATGGAGATGCGCCCCCTGGTATATTCTTGATTTGACGAATCCCTATGCCATTGACTACGTAAAAACCGTATTTTCCGTTATGCGGAGGGAGTGGCATATCAAGTATTTCAAGCTTGACGCCATCATATGGGCGGCAATGCCCTTCGGCGTAAGATACGATAGGACAAAAACCGCAGTTGAAGCCTATAAAATGGGTATGCAGGCAATTTGCGAGGCGGTGGGTAAGGAAAGCTTTATTTTAGGCGGCAACTCTCCTATGTGGCCGTCAATCGGATATATAAACGCTATGCGGGTTACCAACGATAACTGCAGAAGCTGGTATCAGTTCAAGCAGATAGCGAGAGAATGCTTCCCGAGAAATTGGCAGCACAACAGGCTTTGGATAAACGATCCCGATACGGTGCTTTTGCAGAATGAAAGGGTAAAGATTATGGGACCCGACGGAAGGATGATCTATCAGGAGGGCAGTCTGACGGCGGATGAGTTTGCCTTCAATGCCGCTTATACGGTAGCCTCGGGCGGAATGGTGTTATCCGGGGACGACGTATCAGCTCTTACCTCCAAAAATATTGAGCTTTTAAGAAGGCTTCTGCCTCCGAGCAAATATGCTGCGGAGTTTGAAAACGGTGACTATTCCTTGGGTAGGGCTCGCTTAAGCGATGAAAAGACCGCATATTATATCTTCAATTTTGAGGATGCGCCTATGGATTTGGAAATTCCCGTGGGTGGAAGAGTAAGGGTCTACGATACAATCGAGGATAAGGATTTAGGTATATTTGATAACAAAATTATAATGAAGGGAATCCGTCCTCACCTCGGAAAAATCTTGATTTGCAAGGACGTTAAATAACAAATTACACATTTTCGGATTTTTACTGACTTATATAGGTGAGAAGGAAATTATTGGCTTTTGAATAGCCGAAAAACTTTTCTTGAAAAATCAAGGCTGAATAAGGAGGTAATTTTATGAAAAGAAAAGTATTTTTAACGTGTTTTACTCTATTGCTTGCGCTGGTTTTATCGGCAATGCTCGTTTCCTGCTCAAAGGAGGATTTAAAAGCACCTTCCTTTGAAATAACGGATCCCGTAAGTCATAAAACTGAAATTGAATTTGAAATAAGGGAGACCGATCCCGATAACGTCGGTGAAATAAAATCGATCCTTCTTTTTGAAAACGCTACGCGGATCAAGGAGGCTGAAAAACTCGATACGAGAAAATTCGATAATCTCAAGGCAAATACAACCTATACGGTAAAGATTATATACTCCTACGATCTTCAGGACGGAGAGGGAGAAAGGACGGGCGAGACTGTCCTTAATATAAAAACTCTTGAAGGCTATACCTCAAAAACCGATATAAGAAAAGATTGGGAGGGAAAGACCCTTAACGTGGCTTGCTCAACCTATTCGGGAAGCGCAGGGGCTCCCTGGTCCGTTTTGGAGCTTTGCGTAGATTACGGTAAGGAATCGGGATTCGGCACAAAAATTGACGCCTCTGTTCTTGAACGTAATGAATTTATTAAGAATACCTACGGGGTAAAGGTAAACTGGATCAACGCCACACGGTACAGTATGTATGACTTTTTTGAGCTGGCTGCCGTTTCCAAAAATTTTACCGTAGAGCTTGCGCTGCCCCGTATGATGAATGCCCAGACAATTGTTGCTAACGGACACGTATACGATCTTAACAACAGAGAGCTTATAGATTTCAGTAATCCGTACTACAATCAGTACTCTGTTGAAGCATATACGGCAAAGGGACACACATTCTTCGTTGACGGCGAATTCTCAATTATAAGTAAAGAAACCGCAGGTATGCTTTACTTTAACAAGGAGCTTCTTGGCGGAGAGCAGGCGACTGCCGATCTTTACAAAAAGGTAAGAGAGGGAAAGTGGACCTGGAGCGAGATGATCACCCTTTCCAATTCTGTGGTAAAAACTGACGACGGAGAGGACGGCTTCCTCCACAATCCCAATGAGGTACGGGGACTTTCCGTTAACAGCTATGACGGGCTTTTCGGATATTTCGGCGTAAATCAGGCAGGCGTGGATAAATCAACGGGAGAATGGAGACTTACTCTTAAGGATTCCGACCTTGATAAGATTATTAACACAATTATAGAAACAAGAACAGGCGGATGGGCATACGCCTCCTACGAGGGATGCTACTGTTCGTCTAAGATCACCTTCTTTGAAGAGGGAAGAATTTTGTTCTACGAATCTACTCCGGATCTTATAAGCCCAAAGGGATATTTTCCCAACGAGAGCGTAGGAGTCGTTCCGTTCCCTATGCTAAGTGAGGAGCAGGGAAGATACTATTCTCCCGTAGCTTCCCATCTTGTAACGCTTATGTGTATACCTAAATACACACAGAGCAGAGAAATGTCGGAATATTTTCTTGACGTGCTTTCCTGGACAGGCGGAGAGTAT
>JAZQLK010000231.1:0-4388 GCA_045542635.1 Eubacteriales bacterium | reverse complement strand
TTTTCACAGATTACATTTTTACCGCCCTTTAAAAGACGGCAAACCGTATCCAAGTGAACATCGTTGGGGATAGCAACGGTTACAAGCTCAACCTCTTTATCATTTATAAGCTCGTCAAGGGAGGAGTATGCTCTGATTCCTCTTTCCTCGGCAAGAGCGCTTTTTTTACTATCTATATCAAAAATACCGCAAAGCTCCAAAACATCGCTTTTAAGTGCGTGATTAACGTGCCAGGAGCCCATACCTCCGTAGCCGACAACTGCAAATTTCTTTTTCATCATTTTACCTTCCGTTTACGTATTGTCACCCTTATATTACCTTATTTTTTTATAAAAGTCAATATATAATAATAAAAATAAGGAACTGTTTTGCAACAGTCCCTTAATTTTATATGTATTAGTGAATGATAAACTTCTGTGTATCCTTGTCGAAGAGGTGGATTCTGGAAGCGTCGATAGCAACCTGAATTCTGTCACCTGCTCTTGCCTGTGAACGGGAGGATACTCTTGCGATGATATCGTTCTTAACGTTTTCACCCTTGCTTGCTTCTACGTTGTAAGCTTCTGCGCCGTCAATTGCAAGGTAGAGGTAAATTTCAGCACCCATAAGCTCTGTTACGTCAACGTTAGCCTCAATTACGTTCTCGCTCATGCTGGAGAGGTAGATGGGCTCGTCGTGGATAAGCTCAGGACGGATACCTGCGATAACCTCCTTACCGAAGTAAGGCTCAAGTGCAGGATCGTTAGCCTTCTCCTTAGGAAGTCTTACGGAGTTTGTGCCGAATGTGATGTATGCGCCGTTTTCATCTCTCTCAAGTGTAGAGATAAGGAAGTTCATCTGAGGTGTACCGATAAATCCTGCAACGAATACGTTAACGGGCTTGTCGTAAAGGTTTTGAGGAGTATCAACCTGCTGAATAAGACCGTCCTTCATAACTACGATTCTGGTAGCCATTGTCATAGCCTCAACCTGGTCGTGAGTTACGTAGATAAACGTTGTACCGATTGTCTGGTGGATCTTTGTAATTTCTGTTCTCATCGCTGCACGGAGCTTAGCGTCGAGGTTGGAAAGAGGCTCGTCAAGCAAGAATACCTTAGGCTCTCTTACGATAGCACGTCCGAGGGCAACACGCTGCTTCTGACCACCGGACATAGCCTTAGGCTTTCTGTCAAGAAGTGCTTCGATACCGAGGATCTTAGCTGCTGCTTCAACACGCTGCTTGATTGTTTCTTTAGGTACCTTTCTAAGCTTAAGACCGAACGCCATATTCTCATATACTGTCATATGGGGGTAAAGAGCGTAGTTCTGGAATACCATGGCGATATCTCTGTCCTTAGGAGCGATATCGTTAACGAGTGTGCCGTCGATACGGAGCTCACCCTCTGTGATTTCTTCAAGACCTGCAATCATACGAAGTGTTGTAGACTTACCACAACCGGAAGGACCAACGAAGATAACGAACTCCTTGTCCTCAATCTCAAGGTTGAAGTCGGAAACGGCTGTAACGCCACCGGGATACTTCTTGTAGATATGCTTTAATGATAAACTTGCCATACTGAATAATTCTCCTTGTTTATGATAAACTAATTTTTTACTAAAAATATGGTAAGAAATGATGCCGTAACGCGTAAAGCGCCATAATTAGCACATTTTAGTACTTTTATTATAACAGAAAACGCTGAAAAATCCAAGTGTTTTTTTTAACAAAATTTTTATTTCTTTTTTGTGCATTATTAACAAATTGAACCTCGAATTTTTGTTAAATTTAAGCTATAGTCAAATTTTCATTGTAAGACCTATTCTCTTTTTGTTAAGGTCAACGCTCTTTATCTTTACGTTTACAATATCACCCACACTTAAAACCTCGGAGGGGTGCTTGATATACTTATCGGAGATTTCGGATATGTGTACAAGACCGTCCTGATGAACGCCGATATCAACGAAAGCACCGAAGTCGATAACGTTACGCACGGTACCCGTCATAAGCATTCCTTCCTTAAGATCCTCCATACCGAGAACGTCGTCGCGAAGAATTACCTGGGGTAAAGAGTCACGAACGTCACGTCCGGGCTTTTCAAGCTCGCCTATAATATCAAGGAGAGTGGGCTCGCCTATTTCAAGCTCATCGGCAAGCTTCTTTGTGCCGTACTTTGTACATTTTTTGCGGAGGTCGGAGAGCGCGCCGGAGGCTACGTCATTCTTTGTGTATCCGAATTTTTCAAGAAGCTTAACGGTTGCCTCATAGGCTTCGGGGTGAACGCCTGTATTGTCAAGAATTTCCTTAGAGTCGGGAACTCTTAAGAAACCTGCGCACTGCTGATATGCCTTGCCGCCTATTTTGGGAACCTTGAGAAGCTGCTCTCGCTTTGTAAACTCTCCGTTTTCCTCACGGTATTTTACGATATTCTTAGCGGAGGTAAGATTTATACCGGAAATGTATGAAAGGAGCGAATAGGATGCGGTGTTGATATCAACGCCTATGCTGTTTACGCAATCCTCAACTACGCCGCCGAGGGCCTCGTCAAGTCTTGCCTGCTTCATATCGTGCTGGTACTGACCTACGCCAATGGACTTGGGGTCGATTTTAACAAGCTCAGCCAAGGGGTCCTGAAGTCTTCTTGCAATGGAAACCGCGGAGCGCTGGGTTACGTCGAAGTCGGGGAATTCCTCTGCTCCCAGCTTGGAGGCGGAATAAACGGAGGCGCCTGCCTCGCTTACCATTGTATATTTCTTGTCGGTATCAAGCTTTTTAAGTACGTTTGCGATGAATATTTCGCTTTCCTTGGATGCAGTACCGTTACCGATAGCCACAACGTCAACGCCATACTTCTTGATAAGGGATGTAACTACTCTTTCAGAGCCCTCAATGTCCTCTCTGGGCTTGGTGGGATAAATTACCGCGGTGGTGATAACCTTACCTGTTTTGTCAACTACGGCAAGCTTACAGCCCGTTCTGTAGCCGGGGTCATAGCCGAGAACCGTCTTGCCCTTCAAGGGGGCGGTCATAAGAAGGTGCTTTAAATTATCGGAGAAAAGCTTGATTGCGCCCTCGCTTGCATCGTCGAAAAGCGCCGTTCTGATTTCTCTTTCCACGGAGGGAGCGATAAGACGGTCGTAGCTGTCTACAATCGTAGCCGCAATATAATCTTTTGCAGGGCTCTTTGTATTCGTTATAATCTGTGAGAAGAGATAATTAAGGATGATTTCGCTGTCAATCTGTACGTCAACCTTCAGAAATTCCTCCTTCTCACCTCTGTTAATTGCGAGAACTCTGTGACCGGGGATTTTTTTAATGCTTTCATTATAATCATAATAGGAGCTGTATACGGAATCCTCTTCCTTAGCCTTTTTGGAAACGATAAGGCCGTGGTCGTGGGTAAGGGCTCTTATAGCCTTTCTGTATTCGGCATTGTCGGAAATATCCTCCGCAATAATATCCTTTGCGCCTGCTATTGCGTCTTCAGCGGTCTTTACGGTCTTGTCCTTGCTTTCGTCTATACGGATGTATTCAGCGGCGATTTCCTCAATGCTCTTTTCGTAGGAATCTCTCTGCTCCATAAGAAGGGCTGCCAAGGGCTCAAGTCCCTTTTCGCGGGCAACGGATGCTCTGGTCTTTCTCTTGGGCTTAAAGGGACGGTAAATATCCTCTACCTCCGTAAGAATTTTAGCATTCTGAAGAGCTTCTTCAATTTCCGGAGTAAGCTTACCTTGAGCATCAATAAGAGCTTTAACCTCTTCCTTTCTCTGCTCGAGAGAGCGAAGGTACTTAAGTCTTTCGTCAAGGTCACGAAGCACGGTATCGTCAAGGGAACCCGTTACCTCTTTTCTGTATCGGGCAATGAAAGGGATTGTATTGCCGTCGTCAATAAGGGCAACTGTCGCCTCAACACGGCTTACTCCTAAATTAAATTCTTTTGCAAGTTCGTTAATAATGTTCATTTCTGTTTCCTCGGTTTCATAATTTTGTTGCATAAAATTTTGTTGTATAAATGGGTTTAACTTATATGGATTTATATGGATGCAGTATTTGCGAGTAAAAGCTTTTTGAAAATAAGCAAGAAGCAAGAATAGCCAAAGGACTCCTTCCACCATCTTGCGATGGTCCCCCTCCCTCGGAGATGGAGGCTTGGGGTATTTCGCCGCTTTCCGCCTTATCTCACCGTAAATGAGCAAGAAGAAAGAATAGCCAAAGGACTCCTTCCACCATCTTGCGATGGTCCCCCTCCCTCGGAGATGGAGGCTTGGGTATTTCGCCGCTTTCCGCCTTATCTCACCGTAAATAAGCAAGAAGCAAGAAAGACAAGGCGTACCGCAAATGGCGGCTGATGGCTATCTCTGTGATAGTCGAAGTCGGTATTGAGGAACAACGCAGTATTTCGCCGCTTATT
>JAZQLK010000230.1:0-3370 GCA_045542635.1 Eubacteriales bacterium | reverse complement strand
ACATGGCTACGATCCGACTTGTCGAAGAGCTTTGCAACACCGTAAATATCACCCTTTGTTAGCTTGCGTATTATTACTCCGTTATCTCCCGAAATAATAGTTGCCTTACCGTTTAGCATAAGACCGATATTCTGCGCGGATTTAAAATCCTGCATTATGTCGCCTACGTTATATTCTTTAACATTACAGCCATTAAATTCACAGCTTTTTTCAATTACTTCAGCATCTACGTTTTCAAATAGAAAAAGCGAAGACAGTAGTTCCTTCTTGTTTTTCATTGTTTCTCCAAAAGTGTATCATATGATACACATATTATACATTTTATTTACTAATTTGTCAACATAATTTCTTAAATATATTGATTTTTTTCATCAAATGTTATATCATATATATAACGAAATCACAAAGGAGATTATACCAATGGCTATTTTAGTTACAGGCGGTACAGGTTTTATCGGCTCTCATACCGTAGTAGAGCTTTTAAAAGATGGCAGAGAGGTTATTATTCTTGATAATCTTTGCAATTCCAAGCTTTGCGTTCTTGACAGAATTAAGGCTATAACTGGCAAGGAGGTTAAATTCTATAAGGCCGATTTACTTAATTTTGATGCAGTAAATGCTATTTTCAAAGAAAACGATATCGATTCCGTAATTCATTTTGCAGGTCTTAAGGCAGTGGGCGAAAGCGTTGCAAAGCCTATGCTTTACTATCATAACAATATTACAGGCACGTTGAATCTTACGAAGGCTATGTCTGATAACGGATGCAAGAGAATAGTATTCTCATCCTCTGCTACAGTATACGGCAAGCCCGAGAGTGTACCGATTAGAGAGGATTTCCCCCTTTCCACAACAAATCCTTACGGTGAAACCAAGCTTATGATCGAAAGAATTCTTTCCGATATAGTTGTTTCCGATCCTGAATGGAGCGTATCTATTCTTCGTTATTTTAACCCCATCGGCGCTCACGAAAGCGGACTTATCGGTGAAGATCCCAAGGGTATTCCCAATAATCTTCTTCCTTATATTGTTAAGGTTGCATCGGGTAAATACGATCATTTGAGCGTTTTCGGCAATGATTACAATACCCATGACGGTACAGGCGTTCGTGACTATATCCACGTTGTAGACCTTGCAGACGCGCATCTCAAGGCTCTTGACAGAGCAAAGCAGGTAACAGGCATTGAGCATTTTAATATCGGTACTGGTAACGGATATTCCGTTCTTGATATAGTAAAGGCGTATGAAAAGGCAACAGGGCTTCCGGTTAAGTACGAGATCTGTCCTCGCCGTCCCGGTGATATTGACGAATGCTATGCCGACCCCACAAAGGCTTATACAATTCTCGGCTGGAAGGCAAAATACGATATAGATAAAATGTGTGTAGACTCTGCAAATTGGCAGAAAAAGAATCCTGATGGCTACGGAGAGTGATTATATGATTACAAAGAGCTTTTTTGATAAAATGCCAGACGGCAGAGACGTATATGCATATACTCTCACAAACGCCAATAATGCAAGCGTGAAGCTTCTTTCTCTTGGCGGAAGAATAAACGAGCTTAATATTCCCGATAAAAACGGTGTTTTGGCAGACGTTGTATGTGGATTCGATAACGTAAAGGCGTATCTTGGTGATACAGGCTATCACGGCGCTCTTATCGGACGCTTTGGAAACAGAATTTCCAATGCTAAGTTCTCCCTTGACGGTAAGGAATACAGTCTTTTTGTAAACAATGGCAGAAACCACCTTCACGGCGGTGAATTCGGCTTTGACAAGAAGATTTGGGATATAAAAACTTGGGAAATTGGCGGTACAATGTATCTTGAGGCTTCTATTGTAAGCCCTGATGGAGAAGAAGGCTATCCCGGTACCTTGCAGGTAAAGGTTCTTTATACCTTTGATAACGAGAATACGCTCTCCATCAACTATAAGGCTGCAACGGATAAAAAGACTATCGTTAATATGACTAACCATTCTTATTTTAATTTGGCAGGCCACGATAGCGGAACTATTATGGATCATACGCTTTGGCTTGACGCAGATAAGATTACCCTGACTAATGACGAGCTTATTCCTACGGGTGAGGAATTGAACGTAGAGAATACGGAGTTTGATTTCAGAACAGAGAAGGCGATTGGCAAGGATATAGATAATGATAATATCAATCTTGTCTACGGTCAGGGCTATGACCATAACTACATACTTAACACAAAGGGAGAAATCAAGCATTTCGGAACCCTTAAGGATCCAAAGTCGGGCAGAGTAATGAAGGTTTATACAAATCAGCCATGTGTACAGATTTATACAGGTAACTGTGTTGTTACTGATTATGCACCCTTCAAAAACGGCGTTAAACCTATAAAGAGATGCGGTGTATGTCTAGAAACTCAGCACGCTCCCGATGCTCCTAACCGTCCCGAGTTTTTGAGCTGTGAGCTCAACCCCGGTGAGCTATACGATTATACAACTGTTTTCAAGTTTGAAAATTAAAATAAACAGGAAAACCGCATTTTTATGCGGTTTTCTTCATATATTATATTAACTATATAAAATTGGAGTTAATATGATATATTTTTCAAGCAGTGAAGAGAGATGTGAAAAATTTGCTACATATTTATTGGATAACAAATCAACGGTAAGAGATACGGCAAAAAATTTTGGATACAGTAAATCAACGGTACATAAGGATATAACAGAAAAGCTTCAAAAGGTTAATTATCCACTTTTCTGTCGGGTTGAGGAAATCCTTCAACTTAACAAATCAGAAAGACACATTCGGGGCGGAGAGGCTACAAGACGCAAGTATATGTGTAAAAACGGTAAAATACATTAAATGCTCCTTTTGTTATAAAGTACACTCGAAAATTTTTTATCAGAAATTTCTATTGCTTTAATTATACAAAATGCCCCGTTTTGGATTAGCGTGCTATCCAAAACTCGTATTTTGTACCGCCAGGCTTGTAATTAGAGCGTTATTCAGATTAGCGAAAAATCTTTGTTTTGTCAATAGGTAGGGTATTGACAAGCTTCACAGCTTGTGATATAATAGACATGCGGAACGTGGTTAAACGTTAGGGCAAGTCTATCAGCCATACCAACCTTGACACAGATAAAAGGATCTTGTGTGGCTTGCTATCTGTCAATATTGAAGATGAACACTTTACTATTTTAGTAAGGTGTTTTTCTTATTTCTTAACCAACTCCGCGCTCCCCTTGAGGGGCGGGGGGGTGAGTCCTCCCGCGTCTACACACCGCAGAGCGGAGCAACACCACCACACCTGAAGCGGCTTGCGCGAAGGCGCATTTTTAAGCGGAAGGTGTGGTGGGGGATGCAGAGCGGAAACAGAACAAACCCACAGAGCGGCAGAC
>JAZQLK010000229.1:0-3940 GCA_045542635.1 Eubacteriales bacterium | reverse complement strand
ATGTGCTCATTACTCCCATGAAAGGTATATTTGATGATGAGGATTGACATAATAACTCTGTTCCCCGAAATGTGCGAGGCGGTGCTTTCCGAGAGTATTATCGGCAGAGCAAGAAAAAGCGGTGCGGTGGAGATTGTCTGCCATCAGCTTCGTGACTTTGCTTTTGATAAACACAGGAGAGTTGACGATGCTCCCTACGGCGGAGGAATGGGAATGCTTATGGCAACTCAGCCTATTTACGATTGCTATAAAAGCGTTGTGTCTTCTCTTCCCGAGGGTAAGACAAAAACCATCTATATGTCGCCAAGAGGAAGAATATTCGACCAGAATATGGCGAAGGAGCTGTCGGAATACGACAATCTCATTATACTTTGCGGACATTACGAGGGTGTTGACCAACGAATAATCGACGAAATAATCGACGAGGAGATTTCTGTCGGAGATTACGTTCTTACCGGAGGAGAGCTTCCTGCCTGCATTGTAGTCGACGCAGTTTCAAGACTGATCGACGGAGTATTACCCGACGTAATATGCCACGAGGAGGAAAGTATTTCATCGGGACTTCTTGAATATCCCCAGTATACCCGTCCTCCCGTATTCAACGGGCATCCTGTCCCCGAGGTGCTTCTTTCGGGTCACCACGGCAATATAGATAAATGGAGACTTGAGAAATCCCTTGAGCTTACAAGGGAGCGCCGTCCTGACCTTTATGAAAGGTACTTAGCGGAGCATCCTCCCGTTGAAAAGAAGAAAAAAGCAAAAAAAGTCCCACAAAGTGTGGATTAAATTATAAATCAGTATTGGATGTGATAAATTGGAAAACAAAAACGTTAAACCCCAGGGGCAAGTTGCACGCTCCAAATTCGACCGAGCAAGCTCATGGATGTTTTCAAAAATAAGGGACGGCTTTATCGGTAAATTTCTGACATCATACGACAGTATGAACGGGAAATTCAAGGAAAAGCTCAAGACGCGTAAAAAGCGCAACAAAAAAACGAATAGAGCCTTTGAAGCCAAGAGAAAGATCGCAAGAATCTTTGAACGAAGCTTTTTTGTAAACAAGGTTCCCGTGCTTATGAAGCATCTTCTCCGTACATCTGTAAGAGATTACGGCGTTGCTCTCATTACTATGGGATTTGTTATGCTTATTCTCTATCCCATACAGAGCTTTATCGATTTTCTAACAGTCCCCTTCTCAACGCTTATTATGGGTATTGTAATCTGCATAAGCGCCCTTCCTCTCTTATTTTCCAAAAAATCACTTGCAGCCTGCGTGCTTGAGAGCAGACCTATTGATGCCGTTCTTTTCGGATGGTTGGGCTTGAAGAAGGACAGCTTCAGAGCTGCAAAGGAGCAAGCTACGCACACGTACCCCAATATTTTCTTCTTTTTAGGCTTGTTTATGGGAATTCTTTCCCACGTTATCGGTCCCGACAACATTATACTTATCACAGTTATTGCTGCCCTTGCGTATATGATACTTTCATCCCCTGAGTCGGGTATTATAACACTTTTATTCCTCTTACCGTTTTTGTCGATAACTCATCTTATACTTATCACTATTTACATTGATATTTGCTACATCGTTAAATATCTTATCGGTAAACGAACCTTTAAATTCGAGCTTTTCGACGTATTTATCCTTGCGATTCTCGTGCTTCTCGTTTACGGATACGCTATTTCCGCAAATATATCGGATTCCCTTATACCTACTCTTATAAACGCGGCGCTTGTGCTGTGCTATTTCGCAGTATCTAATCTTATCCGTTCAAAGGACCACTACAAGCGTTGTATCAACGCCCTTACAACCTCAGTTGCAATCACATGTGTAGTCGGAGTTTTACAGTTTGTTTTCGGTAAGCTTAATATTACATGGCACGGAATCGAGGCTTTTTCCAATATCAAGGAAAGAATTACGTCCTCCTTCTATGACCCGGACGTATTCGCAATCTATATTTGCGTTTCCATTCCATTTATCCTGCTTTCGATATTTTCCGGCAGTAAAATCTCACACCGTATTTTCGGTTTAGTGACTCTTTCACTTGCTTTTACCTGTATTGTAATGGCTCAATCCCGCGGCGCTCTCATAGCTGCAGCCGTAGAGCTTCTTCTGTTCCTTATTATCTACAACAGAAACTTTATTTACCTTGCTTTATTCGCAGGCTCGGTAATTCCGATTCTTTACTATTCTCTACCCTATAATATGCTATCCGCCATACTCAGCTTCGGCGGTGCGGCAACGGGGGCTCCATCCGCATCGGAGCTTAAGGGCTTTGCTCTTGATATATTCTCATCCCGTCCTTACGGAATGGGTATTGGCGAGACTAATCTTTCCGTCGCCTTACAGAATATAAATGTAAATACGGATGCATCCGACCTTGGAAATCTTTATTTACAGATGCTTTCATCCTTCGGAATATTCGGAGTAATAGTTACCGTAGCCCTTGCTCTTATGTTCCTTATTATTTCTCTTTCCTTTATCGCAAGGGCAAAGAACAAATACAGAAGAATAAACGGCTCGGCAGGCTTTGTATCCTTTATCGGTATTCTTGTAGCGGGAGTATTCTGCTATTCCTTAAAGTCAAGCGAGCTTGTATTTATAACCTTTATGGCTATCGGTTTTACTATGGCTTATTATAAAATCGAAAGAGAGCTTGACAAGCCCGAAAGAATATACGTGGATATAACTACCGCCTCAGTAGATATTCAGATTCCTGCGGAGCTTATCAAAAATACGACTCCCAAGAGAAAATACGTTCGCGCTCCTCTAAAGAGAAAGAAGGCTCAGCCCCAAAAGAGTCCTCTCGAGGATCTTATGAACAGTAATGAATTTATCCGCGTAATAAACGACACTACGGAGGTAACGGAAGATGACGAACAAAATTAACCCCCGTAAAGCAAAAAATATATCCTTTAACGTGGTGGATGTTTTAATAGTTTTAGTTATACTGCTCTATCTTGCTTATATCGTTTACGTGCACGTTCTCGGTTACAGTATAACAAATATCGGCTCCGAGCGTGTGGAAATCGAATATTCCGTTATGATAGAGGACGTAGACCCCGATTATTACAGTAAAATCAAGATAGGAGATACGGTTCGGACAAGCGACGGTACAAAGGAAATCGGCGTTGTTACTTCGATATCTCCTCTTGCAAGAAATCAAACAATTACCGTAACGATTCGCGCAGAGGCGTACGATAAGGGCGGATCATACAGAGTCAACGAGCAAAAAATAGGTGTGGAAGAAGAATTTTACATAAGATTTCTTAATTACGCTCCATCCGAAAAAGTAAAATGTACAGAAATCAAGGTGATTTAGATGTTTATAGATAAGGTAAAGATATTTGTAAAAGCAGGCAACGGCGGAAACGGTTGCGTTTCATTCAGACGCGAAAAGTACGTTGCCAAGGGCGGTCCCGACGGTGGCGACGGCGGTCACGGCGGGAACGTAATATTCCGCATTGAAAGAGGAGACAATACTCTTCTCTCCTTCAGATACAAAAGAAAATTCGTAGCCGAAAACGGCGGTGACGGCGCAGGCGCAAAGTTCCACGGTAAAAACGGCGAGGATATCATTATAAAGGTACCAAACGGCACCGTTATAAGAGATGAGGCAAGTGGTAAAATACTCAAGGATATGTCCGACTGCGAGGATTGGGTATGCGCTAAGGGCGGCAGAGGCGGCTGGGGCAATAAGCATTTCGCGACTCCCACAAGACAGATACCTATGTTTGCAAAAAGCGGTACAAAGGGTGAGGAATGGGAGCTTTCATTAGAGCTTAAAATGCTTGCCGACGTGGGACTTATCGGCTATCCGAGCGTCGGAAAATCCTCTATTCTTTCATGTATAAGTGCGGCAAAGCCTAAAATTGCCGACTATCACTTCACCACCCTGTCTCCAAATCTCGGAGTCGTCTCCACGGGACATGAGAGCGGTTT
>JAZQLK010000228.1:0-13989 GCA_045542635.1 Eubacteriales bacterium | reverse complement strand
ATAGGTTGCGAATTTTTCCTGTGCCGCTCTTACTCTCTTAAGAGCCGCCTCAAAGGTTTCTACGTTTTCTACGATCTGATATTCTTTCATTGTAATACCCTCTCCTCCATAGAATTCTGTGTCACTTAGACATCATAAATTACGTCAATATTCTACCACAGTTTGTGTGATTTGTGAAATGCTTATAAGGTATAGAGCTATGCTTTTAAATATATATGTAAAAATACTTATTTTGACACAATTTTTCTCTAAAATTTTAGTTATTATAAACAATTTATTGATTTTATATGCCCCGATTGCAGATTTTTACAGATTTTTGCAGATTTTTTAATGTTTTTCTTATTTTTGCAGGTTTTCACAATGTATTTTTTAGCATAACGAAAAGGAGCCGAAAATCGGCTCCCTTAAGCATATATATCAAGTAATATAGGACGGCTCTGATTACATTCCCTCCTTAGCCTTCAATACGAGAGATATAAATTTCTTATCTATATCGGTTAATTTATAGTTTTCTCTGTAAATAAGAACGTCCTTGTATTTTTTCTTCATATGCCCGCATTCACGCTCAACAAGGTTGTTGTTGGCAAGCATTTCATCGGGCATTGGGGACACCCACATAAAGGTGTTAGGAACCTGTTCAAGAAGCATATATTGGCTTGCTCGCTCAAATACGTAAATTCTCTTGTCAACGAACTCCGACATTTCCGCCTTTTTAACGTCGATAATGGGAAGGGACGGAACGTAGGGGTCCGCGTGGGCTATTTCGATATAATCTGAAAGATCCTCGGGGGTAATGACCTCTTTTTTTGCAAGAGGATTGTTTACGGACATTGCAAGAACGTAGGAGAACTCCGTAATCGTTCTTGACACAAGATTCTTTTCCTTGAACATCGACTCAAAATATTTTTCAAAGGTTTCCTGATATCTGATTATGGCAAGATTGTATTCTCCTCGCAAAATATTGTTTATTGCCCTCATTGAGTTGGTTTCCTTATAAAATATTTCTGCGGGAGAATCCGTTTCTATGGACTTTGCAAGCTCACCGAAGGCGTAAGCAATATATCCCGCGCGAGGCACACAGGCTGAAAACTGCTGCTTATCCGTTTTACCCGTTTTATATATTTCCTCAAGCTCATCTATTTGGGAAAGTATTCTCTTGGCATACTGCAAAAACTCCTCGCCGTGGGGAGTTACCGTAATGCCCTTGGAATTTCTTTCAAAAATAATGATACCGAGGCTATCCTCAAGCTCCTTAATGGCGCGGCTGAGATTGGGCTGACCCATATAAAGATTTTTTGCCGCCTTACTGATAGATTTATTCTTCTCTACCTCTATGGCGTATTTGAGATACTGAATATTCATACGCGTTCCTCCGAGAGATGTTCTACCTATATATTTTATCATATATTGATATTGTTGTCAAGAATACAAAAAGAGAGCGGTTATTAAACCGCTCCCGATATATTATTTAAGAAATCCGCTGACAATCTGCTCCTCAGCCTCGCTTTCGGTAAGTCCGAGAGTCATAAGCTTAATAAGCTGCTCGCCTGCTATCTTACCGATAGCCGCCTCGTGAATAAGAGATGCGTCAATGTGATTTGCGGTAATTTCGGGAATTGCCGCAACGGTTGCGTCATCCATAATAATGGCGTCGCACTCCGTGTGTCCCGAGCATTTGTTATTACCGTTTATACGGGACAAAAATACCTGCTTTGACTTGTCCTTTGCAACGGAACGTGAAATTACGTTTGCGCCGGAATTTTCGCCGTTTAAGTCAACCGTAAATTCGGTTTCCGCAAACTGGCTGCCGTGGGTCATAAGCTTTTCCTTAATTACAACCTTAGCATCGTTTCCAAGCTTGGCCGTTGTTATACGCTTTGTGGAGTCGATACCCTTAATCTGTGTGGTTTCCATCTCCATATATCCGCCGTCGTCAATTTCGATAACGGTGGTGGGATTCATAATGTTCTCGCCGTTACCGTCACCTGCGCCGTAATGCTTTTCAACGTATTTGAGCTTAGCGTTCTTACCAACGTGGAAGGTATGGATGCCGTCGTGCTCGGAGGCCTTATCTCCGCTGTTGTGAATACCGCATCCCGCGATTATAACAACGTCGCTATCCTCTCCGATGAAGAAATCGTTGTAAACAAGGTCTGTAAGACCGCTCTGACTGATTACAACGGGGATATGAACGCTTTCGTTCCTTGTACCTGGCTTGATAATTATATCAATACCGGGCTTGTCCTCCTTGGTAACTATATCTATATTAGCCGTTGTGTTTCTGCCACCCAAGGCTCCGTTTGAGCGGATATTATAAGCGCCCTCGGGGGTGCCGTGAAGGTCGGCTATTTTTTCAAGAAGGTCTTTTTCTATCTTTTCCATAATATACCTCCTTAGTCAAATGCCTTGCAGGATGACTCGGCCGCGCCTCTGCCGAGAAGCTCGGGCAAGATTTCTCCTTTGGGGCCGTACTGCTTAACCTTGCCGTTTGCAACAACTACTATCTTGTCGGCAATGTTAAGAATTCTTTCCTGATGTGAAATAATAATAATTGAGCCGTTAATTCTATCGTACATTTTTTCAAAAACTCTGATAAGATTATTAAAGCTCCAAAGGTCAATGCCTGCCTCGGGCTCGTCGAATACGGAAAGCTTAGTGCCTCTTGCCATAATCATAGCAATCTCGATTCTCTTAAGCTCGCCACCGGATAAGGAAGCGTTTACCTCTCTGTTAATATAGTCACGGGCGCAAAGTCCTACCTCGGAAAGATAGGTGCAAGCCTCGGAAACGTTGATATTCTTTCCTGCCGCCAAGGTAATAAGGTCCTTAACGGTAAGTCCCTTGAATCTTACAGGCTGCTGAAAGGCGAAGCTGATTCCCTTTTTCGCTCTTTCCGTAATAGACATATTGGTAATATCCTCGCCGTCGAAAAGTATCTTACCCGACGTTGGCTGATAAATACCCGCAATTATTTTAGCAAGAGTGGATTTTCCGCCGCCGTTGGGACCTGTAATAGCCACGAAGCGGTCTTCTATTTTAAGGCTGACGTCCTTCAAAATCTCTTTCTTTTCATTTTCCGTATCAACCTCAAAGGAAACGTTTATAAGCTCTAACATAAAATCACTCCTTTTCATTTTGATATATTACTATAAGCGTCTTATTTGCTTATCACAGTATTTTAACATACTTTTTTAATTCTGTGAAGAGGTTTTTCTAATTATTATGACATTTTTGTATTCTTTTTATATCATACGGCAATATCAAATTATATATAGGAAAGAAAAAATCTCCATCGAAGGGATGGAGATATTTTTCATAGATTATTTTGCGTAAACGCTTACTCTCTTCTTGTCCTTTGTTGCGTGCTCAAACTTTACAACACCGTCAACCAATGCGAAGAGTGTATCGTCAGATCCGATACCAACGTTTGTACCGGGATGAATCTTTGTTCCTCTCTGTCTTACGATGATGTTACCTGCAAGAACAGATGCGCCGTCAGCCTTCTTAACACCAAGTCTCTTGGATTCGCTGTCACGGCCGTTCTTTGTAGAACCAACACCCTTTTTGTGAGCGAAGAACTGTAAACCAAGTCTTAACATTATATGTTCCTCCGTCTTAATTTTTACGTTTTTTGTTGCCGTCATATTTCTTCTCGATTACCTCTACGTCAAGATAGTCGTAATATTCCTCGACCAAATCAACGAGCTGATAGTAATACGCCATAATGAGACCGGAGATTGCGTATCTCTTTCTCTCATCCTGCTCGTACTCCGGCAACGCATTGCACGAGCTAACGCGTACGTATGCGGTTTCTTCGTCAATGTCATAGTCAACGTCCGAAGCGTATGCAACCTCAATTGCATTGATAACAAGCATAGTCATTGCGGAAATAGCCGAGCAAACGATATCGTTACCGCTTGCGGCAAAGCCCGAATGTCCCTGCTCCTCAAAGCCCCAATAGCTGTCACCTGACTTGAAAAATACGACCTTCGTCATAATTTTACTCCGAATTAACCTTCGATCTTAACGATCTGTACCTTTGTGTAAGGCTGTCTGTGACCGATCTTCTTCTTCTCGTTCTTCTTAGCCTTATACTTCATAACGTAAATTTTCTTTGCCTTACCGTTACGAACAACCTTTGCTGTTACGGAAGCGCCGGAAACATAAGGAGCGCCTGCTACGAAGCCGTTCTCGTTAGATACTGCAAGTACCTTGTCAAACTTAACCTCATCGCCTTCTTCAACTCCAAGCTTTTCAACGAAGATAATGTCGCCCTCGTCTACTTTGTACTGCTTTCCGCCTGTTAAAATAATTGCAAACACGAAAAGCACCTCTCTTTCAACAAATACTCGCTAAGCCGGGTAGCATACGCTTTTCAGACCTCGGCATTATGCGGCGAGAAGATTTTATCACAAATATATCTGCTTGTCAATACCTTTTTTGAATTTTATTACAAAATATTATATATATCAATCCCGCCGTCTTGTGCTTGACGCAACGATAAGGAAAAATCTCAAAAGCTGAGCAAGGGATACGGCAAGAGCGGCAACGTAGGTCATAGCCGCGGCGGAAAGAACCTTTTTAGCGTCCTTAAGCTCGCTTTTTTCAAGAATTCCCTCTCCGTCAAGGCTCTTTAAAGCTCGGCGGCTTGCGTTAAATTCCGTGGGGAGTGTGAGTAATTGGAACAAAGTAACAAGTCCAAAGAGGGCAACTCCCACGTACGCAACGTAGGCAAACACCTCGGAAAAGGCGGATAGGATAATACCCAAAATTATTAAAGGAACAGATAGCTTAGCGCCTATATTGGTAATGGGCACAATAGCGTTTCTTACCTTTAAGGGGGCGTAATTTTTAGCGTGCTGAATTGCGTGTCCCACCTCGTGGGCGGCAACTCCGACAGCGGCTGCGGAATTATTTCCGTAGGTGGCGGAGGAAAGCCTGATAACCTTGGCGCGAGGGTCGTAATGGTCGTTCAAATTACCCTCTATATGCTCTACTCTTACGTCGTATATGCCGTTTGCGAAAAGAATTCGCCTTGCAGCCTCGGCGCCTGTAAGACCGTGTCTTGTGGGAATAGCTCCGTATTTTCTGAAGGTTGTGCTTACTCTTGCGCTCATGTAGGCTGCAAAGATCACCGCAGGAAGCACAAGAATAATATAAAGCCAATCTATATAAAACATAAAATCACTCCTTTTCGTACATTCTACCACTATTATGTGTTTTTTTCAAGTTTATAAAATGTTTTTAGAGTGAAAATATTGAAAAAGCGGATAAATTATGTTATAATCACTTGATTTTATTGACGGGAGAGAAAATATGGGAATTTTAGAGCTTCTTATTCTTGCCATAGGTCTTGCCATGGATGCCTTTGCGGTTTCTATCTGTAAGGGACTTGCTATGAAAAAAGCGGGACTTAGGGAGGGACTTATCGTAGGTCTTTGGTTTGGCGGCTTTCAGGCACTTATGCCTCTTATCGGATATTTCCTCGGCTCGGCATTTAAGGATTATATAGTAAACGTGGATCATTGGATAGCATTCGTGCTTCTCGCTCTTATAGGCGGTCTTATGATAAAGGAGTCCTTCTCCAAGGAAGAGGAGGAGGCTGACGGCTCCATCGCATTTAAAACAATGCTGGTAATGGCGATAGCCACAAGCATAGACGCTATGGCGATCGGCGTTTCCTTCGGTATGCTTCCCGACGTTAATATCGTGGTTGCAATCACCTTAATAGGCGTAATTACAATGGGACTTTGTATGGTTGGCGTTAAGATCGGTAACGTATTCGGCGCAAAATACAAATCCAAGGCGGAGCTTGCAGGCGGTATCATCCTTGTGCTTCTCGGTGTAAAAATACTCCTTGAGCATCTTGGAATATTGGTATTTTAATATACAATTAAAATGGCGGGGTTTTGCCCCGCCATTTTGTTTTATTCATTTACTCTCTGCTTTATAAACTCATATATCTCTAGTGTATTTTCTCTGTCTACGCTATTGAAAACGTAGTATTCTCCGCTTTTGAGCTTTACGACGATGCAGGATTCAACGTCCTTGTTTACGGCGCATTTGTATTCGCCGAATTCCTCGTTTTTATATGTTCCTCGGTATATGGAAATATAGCTCATTCCCGATACCTTTTCTCCGTATTCGATTCCCGTATAGATATTTATAGCTTCTATATCGGAGTAGCTTATTTCTCTTGTGTACCAGAAGCCCGATACCTTAAACTTGGTTTCCGATATGTCGGCGCTGACGCCTAAATTGAGGACGAAAAGTGCCACTATGATTATAACGAGAAGAAATACCACAAGGGCGGTTATTTTCTTATTTTTTGAATTCATATCAGATAAGCTCTAAATCGAAGCCAAATTTAATCTTCTTTTCGGAAAGACGGAATTCGGGAACAAGGTCGGGTCCGCAGGAGGATGAGCCGATACCGGATACCTTATAATCGATTCTTACGTGAGTTGCAAAGGACTCGCCGATTTCATCGGTATGCTCTGCCTTATGAAGCTGATCTATGGAGTATTCGGAAACGTTAAGCTCGAATACGTCCTTACCTGTAAGCTTAAGCTTACCGTCAATATCAACGAAGCGAACCTCCGTATGGTTACCGTGCTCCTGAGGTCTTACGTAGTGAACGTATTCGTCCGAAGCAGTGCTTGTAAAGTAATCGAAGCGAGCGTGGTGACACATATCGCAGTAGTTTTCGTCAGGTCCCATACCGTAATAGGTAAAGGGTGCGTTAAGCTTCTTAAGCGCCATCTCAAAGCCGAGTCTGGGAAGCCAATTAGCATCCTTTCTAACGTCGCCGCTTAAATCAAAGGCTACTCTGCCGTCTGCAAAGAAGGAGAGCTTAAGCTTATAGTTAAAGAAGGGATATCTTGAAACACCGCATATAGAGCAATCCGCCGTTACGGAGTTTCCGCTTACCTTAACGTTTTTAACGTTTGTGAAGGTGCAGTTTAAGTTCTCACCCTCCCAGATGGTTACGTTTGTCCAACGGTTCTTCATTCTTGCATCGTTATCTGTAAGGGCTCTGAACGCGCCGAGCTTGACAGGTCCGTAAAGAAGCTCTTCTCCGTTTACCTTGATGCTATCAAGATTGCCGTACTGCTTATTGTATCTGTATTCAAAGCCCTCGCCCTTTACGTAAACGTAAATTCCCTTTTCTTCAAGGACTGCGGGAGCGTTTGACTTATCCTTCTTAATGATTTTTGCATTGATCTTCTGTGAAAGGGTGCCGATCTCGTATCCGTCGGGAGCTATAAGAGAAACCTCAATGCTTGCTCCGTCGTAGCATACGTGGGGATTTGCGTCGGTTGTAACCGTAACGCTCTTCTTTGCCTTTGTATTAAGGCTGAGATCCTTGTCCTCAACGGTGATGCCGTCTACCTTGATCTTATAGTTTACCGTATAACCCTCGAAGGAAAGGAAATCAAAGAGGTTTGTGATCTTCAGCTTGCCGTTCTTATATGTAAATCTGAAGGGAGCGTATGCCGCCTTGGCTTCATATGAGCCTGCCTTGAATTCTCTGTTGGAGAATACAAGACCGTCGCAGCAGAAGTTATTGTCGTTGGTAAGCTCACCCTCGAAGTCACCGCCGTACTTCTGTACACCATCAACAACCACGGTATGGTCGCACCATTCCCAGATACAGCCGCCTGTGTATTGAGGGTATTTATAAACAAGGTCCATATACTGCCATACGTCTCCGGGGCCGTTACCCATAGCGTGGGAGAACTCGCAGAGGTAGAAGGGCTTCTTTATCTTCTGCTCCGTAAGCTGTCTTTCAAGCTCTGCAAGGTTGGGATACATACGGGAGTATACGTCGGGATCCTCAACATTACGCAAATTCCAGTTAGCGCACTCTGCGTGAACAAGACGGGACTTATCGATTTCGTGGAGGAAATCTATCATTGCCTTACCGTTTACGTCGTAACCGCACTCGTTACCGATGGACCACATAATAATGCTGGAATGGTTTCTGTCACGGTAATACGCTCTTTCCATACGGTTAACGTGCTCGTTTCTCCACTCGGGCTTGGTCATAGGCCAATCTCCGCTTTCCATATCGTAATTGTAATCCACGCCGGGAAGACGGCGGATAAAGCCGTGGGTTTCGTTATCCGTTTCAAGAACCACGTAAAGACCAAGCTCGTCGCAGTATTCAAGGAATACGGGGGATGGAGGATAGTGGGAGGTTCTTACGCAGTTAATGTTAAGCTCCTTCATAAGAACGAGGTCGCGGTAAAGCTCCTCGTTGGTCATACACCAGCCCTTTGTGGGGGTGGAGTCGTGATGGTTTACGCCCTTGATGGTAATGGGAGCGCCGTTTACAAGGATCTCAAGCTTATCGGATACGCTGATTGTACGGATACCCACCTTGTGAGTAATGATTTCACCTGCGCACTCCATCTTAACCGTGTAAAGGTAAGGAGTTTCCGCAGTCCAGAGCTTAGGGCTCTTTACTGTAAATTCAACGTGCTTGCCCCTTGCCTTGCCGATTACGGTATCGCCGTCATAAAGGGTAACGGTTGCGTTTTTATCCGTATCAACGGTAATTACCTTGTTGTCAACGGTCTTTATATCGAAATCCTTAATGTGACCTTTAGGTCTTGAAAGAATATACACGTCACGGAAAATACCGTTGAAGCGGAAGAAATCCTGGTCCTCAAGATAGCTGCCGGCGCACCACTTATACACCTTAACGCGTACTGTGTTTTCGCCCTCAACCACGTATTTGGAAATGTTGAATTCGCTCTGAAGGTGGGAGCCCTGTGTAAAGCCCACGTACTTGCCGTTTATGTAAAGAACTCCGCAGGTAGCAATACCCTCAAATACGATATACGTATCCTTTGAAGCGTCATTTACAGTAAATGCTCTTTCATACACACCCATAGGGTTGATTGTGGGAACGTAGGGATCGTCGCATCCGTAGGGATAGTTGATATTTGTGTAGTTGGGGTTCTCATAGCCGAGGATCTGCCAGCAGGAGGGAACCTCGATTTTATCCCACTTTTCGGGCTCGCCCGCTATATCGGAGTTGGGAAAGAATGCAAAATTCCATTCTCCGTTCAAAAGAGTGTATTCAGCATTGCCCTCGGGTATGTAGTACGCTCTCTGCTTTTCTCTGTTTTCATAGGTTTTTCTTGGATTTTCGTAAAATCTCATAATATACCTCGCAAATATATTTTAGTTAATCATATTTTATCACACGGCGTATTTTTTGTCAATAAATTATTTACTTTTGCAGCCGTGTGTGGTACAATAAGCGTAAGACTTTTTACGGAGGCTTATTTATGAACAAAACCGTGTTTATAACAGGCGGCAGCCGCGGTATCGGCGCCGAATGTGTCAAAATATTTTCGGAAAACGGCTACAAGGTGGCTTTTTCGTATTTAAAATCAGATAAGGAAGCGTCTTCCCTTGCGGAAAAATACGGAGCTATTCCGTTCAAGGCTGACGTTTCCGTAAGCCGTGAAATTTCAACCGCAATTGAAGAAGCGACCCGTCAGCTCGGTAAAATCGACGTGCTTATAAATAATGCGGGTATAAGCGGCAGCACGCTTTTTACGGATATTACCGACGAAGCTTGGGACAGAATGATAGGCACTAACCTGTCGGGAGCGTTTTACGCTACGAGAGCCGTGCTTCCCCAGATGATATCCCGTAAAAGCGGCGTCATTTTAAACATATCATCAATGTGGGGGCAGGTGGGCGCATCCTGTGAGGTCCATTACTCTGCCGCTAAAGCAGGGCTTATCGGTATGACCAAGGCCCTTGCCAAGGAGGTAGGACCGTCGGGCATACGCGTAAGCTGTGTTTCTCCCGGCGTTATAGATACCGATATGAACGCTAATTTAACTAAAGAGGACCTTGACGCTCTCAAGGACGAAACTCCCCTTGAAAGAATAGGAAACGCGACAGATATTGCTGAAGCTCTTCTCTTCCTTGCAAGCGACAAGGCATCCTTCATAACGGGGCAGGATATTGGAATTAACGGTGGACTTATCATATAAGATCATATTCAAGTAAAAAAGGTGTTGCAAGCCGCAACACCTTTTGTTTTATTTAACAATCTTCTTTTCAACGGACGCAAACGCCTCGTAAAGGTACTTACCGTCCATATTCTCAATGCTTCCACTGTCGCAAAGAGATGCAAGAGTGGGATCCACGGGAAGTCTGCCAAGAACGTCGAAGCCGAATCTTTCCGCAATTTCGTCAACCTTACCGTTACCGAAGATCCTTATTTCCTTACCGCAATCGGGACATACAACGTAGCTCATATTCTCCACAAGTCCGAGAACGGGGACGTTCATCATATTTGCCATTTTAACAGCCTTTTCAACTATCATAGAAACAAGATCCTGAGGAGTTGTAACGATTATGATGCCGTCAAGGGGAAGGGACTGAAATACCGTCAAGGGAACGTCGCCTGTTCCTGGAGGCATATCAACGAACATAAAGTCTACTTCATTCCATACCGCATCTGTCCAGAACTGTTTAACAACGCCTGCAATAACAGGACCGCGCCATACAACGGGTCTTGTTTCATCCTCAAGCATAAGGTTAATGGAAACCACGTCGATTCCGTTTTTGGAGCTTGACGGAATCATATGCTCGCCGTCGGACATTACAGGCTCGGTAATACCGAAGGCACGGGGGATTGAGGGTCCTGTGATATCAGCATCAATAATAGCGGTCTTATAGCCCTTACGCATTGACTGTACCGCAAGCATAGAGGTTACGATGGATTTACCGACGCCACCCTTACCGCTGACAATACCGATAACGCGCTTTACGGAGCTTTGTTCATTTAATTTTTCCTTTTGAATTTCTCTGCTCTTACAGTCCTTTGAGGAGCAGGTAGAGCAATCGTGAGTACATTCTGCCATATTTACACTTCCTTTAAGAATAATTTAAACAGTATTTACGGTATATTATTGTACACCACTTGAAGCCTGTTTTCAAGTGTTATTAAAAAATACCTTCAATTTTTATTTTTTTAACGGGATACGATTTCGTTACGGGATTTATATTTTCGTAATCAACGTACATAAGCTCACCCGTTGTTTTAAGAACCGTAGCCGCTCTTTTAATTCCCTTTTTCCTCTTCGTTTCCTCCTTTGAGTCAAGGAAATTAAGAGCTTTTTTCAATATCGGCGAATGGATCTTTAAAAAATCCGGTAACGCGCCCATTCTGTTGGTAGAAAGTCTGTCCTCGCAAAGAAGATCTCTTAAAGCATCGGCGTTTACCCCTTCAAGCCTTGAAAAATAAGTATAAATAAAGTAAGTAAAGCCGTCAAGAGTATCCGTATTTTCACTGTTTTCCATACACAGGGCGAGGGATTTATACATTTCAAATGGATTTTCAAATATCGAATGGAGATATTCGGCGGTCCTTTGGAACCTTAAGGAGTTATAGAAGCGTTCAAATACATCCTCGATTTTATGAAGAAGCAAAAGCTCCTCCCTTGAAATATGGGGCGTCGCTATAACCTCATATGGGGGATCCTTGTCAAATTCAAACACGTAGTCGGACTTTTCTCTTAAATCAGATCCGTAAAGAAGCTTTAAAAAGCCAAGCTGAAGCATATGTGGCTTAAGGGAAAGCGCTTTATTAAAGCTGTTTTCAAAGCTTTTTATATCCTCGTACGGTAGCCCCGCTATCAAATCAATATGGGTATGAATATTACCGAGGGCTATTATCTTTTTTATATTTTCGCAAAGCCGAGGAAGGTTGGTTTTTCTGTTTATCTTTTCAAGCGTTCTTTCATTAAAGCTTTGCAGACCTATTTCCACCTGTATTGCTCCCATAGGCGCTTCCGAAAGCAGCTCTATTGTTTCTTCGTCTATTATTTCTCCCTCAAGCTCGAAATGAAAGCACACTCCCTCGGGAATTCCCCCTCCGTAATTCTCTATTATGAAGCTGAAAAGCTCCCTTGCCCGCTTTTTATCCGCGTTAAAGGTTCTGTCAACAAACTTTACGGTTTTGGTGCCGCTTGCAGCAAGCTTCAATATATTTTCCTTTGCGGAATCAATGTCAAAGAACCTTACTCCGCCGCATCCTCCCGACAGACAAAAGGCGCAGGAATATGGACATCCTCTGCTTGTTTCAATATATGATATTCTTCCGTCAAGGGCGGAAAAATATTCGTCCGTATACGGTGATGGCGGCGTTTTTTCCATAACGTATGGCTTTTTTATCACAATTTCGCCCTTATCTCTGTATGAAACACCGGGAATATCGCTTACGTCATCACCGTTGCAAAGCCTGCCAAAGGGCTCTTCTCCCTCTCCGGAAATTACGTAATCTACTGGGGGATTATTTAAAAGCACGTCCCTTGCTCTGTATCCCACCTCAGGTCCGCCTAAGACAATACGGATATTTTCCTTCAGCTCCTTTATGCTTTTACATAGAGAAAGCACCTTGTTAACGTTCCAGATGTACGTGCAGAATCCTATCATATCAAAATCGTATCCAAGAATTTTTTCAAGTAAAATATTCTCCGATTCGTTTATAGTTCCCTCAAACACATTGCACTCCGCATCCTTGGCAAATTCCATAACGCCCGCCTTCAAGCACCAAGGAGCCAGGGATGAATGCACGTATTTCGTATTCAAGGCGCATATCAAAGATTTCATTAGCCTCACCTCTTTTTCCATTTTACCAAAGTAAGGACAGATTGTCAATATGGCGTTTTTGTTGTATTTTTTGTAAGTTTACTTGACAAATAATATATTATATGATAAAATGTATGCGTATTAGTATGTCACCAAGGAGATGATTTTTTGTTTGAGATGGCAGACATCCACACCCATATTCTCGGGGGTGTTGATGACGGAGCTAAGAACAGCGACGAAATGAAAGAAATGCTTGATATCGCTTATGACGACGGTATTCGGCACATCTGCTTTACTCCCCACTTTAAAATTTATCATTTTAGGAACGAGGGCGAGATTAACGCTTATAATTCCAAAATTGAAGAAACCTTTGATAAAGCGGTTGAATATGCAAAGGAAAAATATCCCGATTTAAGCGTTTATCTCGGTAATGAGGTTATGTATCATTCCGGCGTTATTGATTCCTCGGATTCAAAGCTTTGCAAAAGAATTAACGGCGGCTCTTATATGTTGGTTGAATTTCAGCCCAATATTTCCATTTACGATATGCGTAATGCGGTATCAAAAATTCTTCGTAAGGGCTTTATTCCCGTTATAGCTCACATAGAAAGATATGATGAGCTTGTGAAAAAGCCAAATTTTGCTTGGGAGCTTAAGCAATACGGTGCTCTTCTCCAGGTTAACGCTTCAACGGTGGTTAAAGCAAAAATCGGAAAAACAGCTTCCTTTCTCAAATTTCTCTTCAGAAAATCATACGTAGACGTTATTGCCTCCGACTCTCATTCGACAGATGTGTACAAGCCTATTCTGTCAAGAGCAAGGGACAAAATCATAAGAAAATACGGTGAGAACGTAGCAAAGCGTGTTCTTCTCGACACTCCTCTCGCCATCATTAACAACAAAAAACTTTTTAATTAAGGAGTCAGAAATGGATTCGAACAACACACAGAAAAGAGAGATCGAAATCAATTTGAAGGATGCCTTTCAGTATATCCTTTACAAGGCTTGGATAGTTATCCTCGTTACAATTTTCGCAGTAATTATCTCATTCCTTTATTCAAACATCTTTATTAAGGAAAGCTTTACATCCTCATCCAAAATTTTTATAACAAACGAGGGCGACACATCCACACCCACAACCTCATCTGAAATCGACTGGACCTTAAGTAAGCAGTATGCTCTTTCCGCGAAAGAATTCGTCACTTTGACTTATCTTGAGCAGGTTGCGAATCTTCTTAATTCCAATGCGCTCAACACCATACCCGAGTGTGCAGCTCCCAACGGAAAAACATTTTCGCAATTTTATTCCGAGGTAACGGGCTCATCAAGGATTTCGGCTGAGGCGCTTATGGAATACATCAGCGT